>NZ_JALPKP010000031.1:0-71255 GCF_051383635.1 Geodermatophilus sp. CPCC 205506
GGCGGGCCACGTCGACCGCGCGGCGCGCGCTGAGGACCACCGCGCCGGTCCGCGCGCCGTCGGCCGGCGGCCCGGCACCGACGCCCACGCACCAGCCGGCGGCCCGCACGAGGCCGAGGACGACGTCGACCACGGCCGCCGGATCCCGCACGGCGCCGTGCCACTCGCCGTCCGCCGTCTGCTCGAGGACCACACCGACCCCGTCCGGTCGGCGGGCGGGGGCGCCGTCGTCGCAGGCCGCGACGGTCAGCACGAACGGCACCGGGCAAGCCTGACAGCTTTCCCCGGTCCGGGCCAGGACCTACATCCGCGCGGCGACGTCGGGCGGGAAGCCGCCGGTCGCGACCGGGCCCCAGCGCTCGACCGTGATGCGCAGCAGCGACTTGCCCTGGCGGGTCATCGCGGCGCGGTACTCGTCCCAGTCCGGGTGCTCCCCGCTGATCGACCGGAAGTACTCGACCAGCGGCTCGAGCGCCTCGGGCAGGTCGAGCACCTCGGCCTGCCCGTCGACCTGCACCCAGGGGCCGTCGAAGTCGTCGGACAGGACGCAGAGGGAGACGGCCGGGTCCCGCCGGGCGTTGGCCACCTTGGCCCGCTGGGGGTAGGTGGAGACGACGACCCGGCCCGCGGCGTCGAGCCCGCACGTGACCGGGGACAGCTGCACGCCCCCGTCGGCGCGGCGGGTGACGAGGACCGCCCGGTGCCGCGGACGGAGGAACTCCTCGAGCGCGGTGCGGTCGACCCGGTCGGCGGTGGCGGTCTTCGGCATGCCCCGACGCTACGACGACGGCCCGAAGATCGTTTCCGACCGGCCCGCAGCGGACATCCCTGTGTCGTGATCGATCGACTGAGGCTGCGCCCGTCCGGCCGCTCCGCGGGGCAGGACCCAGCGGGGTCCACCGGGACGTCCGCCGGACGACGGGAGCCGGAGGGGGTGGCGCACGCGGAGACGTCCGCGCCGGCGCCGTCCCCCGAGCGCGGCCCGCGGATGCGGAAGGCGATCCGCGCGGTGGCGATCATGTCGGCCCAGCTGCTGCTGATCTCGGCGGCCGCCTGGGTCCTCTTCTGGGTCCTGGGCAAGTTGTGGGTGATCCTGCTGCCGATCGTGCTCGGCCTGCTGTTCGCCACCGTGCTGTGGCCCCCGACCCGGTTCCTGCGCCGGCACCGCTGGCCGCCGGCACTGGCCGCCTCCGTCGTCCTGCTCGCCGCCCTCGCGCTGTTCGGCGGGATCATCGCCGCCATCGCGCCCTCGGTCGCCGACCAGGTCGGCGAGCTCACCGACCAGGCGACCAGCGGACTCCAGCGCGTGCAGGAGTGGCTGGCGGGGCCGCCGTTCAACCTCGGCGAGGACCAGATCGGCCAGGCCGTCGACAACGCCATCAACTCGCTGCAGAGCAACGCCCAGAACATCGCCGGAGCGGCGCTGACCGGCGCCACGGCGATCGGCAACGGGCTGATCAACCTGATCCTCGCCCTGTTCCTGGCCTTCTTCTTCATCAAGGACGGCCCGCGCTGGGTGCCGTGGCTGTCCGCGCAGACCGGCAGCCGCGCCGCGCCGCACGTGGCGGCCCTGTCCCAGAAGACGTGGGACACGCTGTCGGAGTTCATCCGGCAGCAGGCGCTGGTCGGCCTGGTGGACGCCTTCTTCATCGGACTGGGGCTGTGGATCCTCGACGTCCCACTGGTGCTGCCGCTGGCCGTCCTGACCTTCTTCGGCGCGTTCATCCCCATCATCGGTGCGTTCGTCGCGGGCGCATTCGCGGTGCTGATCGCGCTGGTCGACGAGGGCTTCACGGTGGCGCTGATCGTCTTCGGCATCGTGCTGCTGGTGCAGCAGCTCGAGGGCAACGTCCTGCAGCCGATCATCCAGGGCCGCGGCTTCAACCTGCACGCGGCGGTGGTGATCCTGGCGGTGACCGCCGGCGGCAGCCTCGCGGGGATCACCGGGGCGTTCCTCGGGGTGCCGGTCGCGGCGCTGATCGCCGTCGTCTACCGGTACGCGCGCGACCAGCTCGACGCCCGGTCGCCGGAGGTGGCCGACGACGGCACCCGGCCCCAGGTCTCCGGCGACGTGCACGGCGCCGAGGTCACGAGGGAGCAGGTGGCGCCGCCCGCTCCCGAGGGCACCGGCCGCCCGTCCCAGGAGGGTCTGGGGAAGTGAGCCCCGGCCGGGTGACCGCGGGAATGCGGGCACCCGTCCGGGGGCTGGACGTGGCGTAGGTCCGGATCAGAGGAGGCACCACCGTGGCGCACCAGCCGGAGGAGCTCGTCGAGCTGCTCCCCGAGGCGGAGCCGTTCCTCGCCCGCGAGGCGGAGGTCGGGGACGCCGCCGAGCGCCGGGGCCTGGTGCTGGTCCACGACCTGGCCGGCGAGTTCGACGCCGCGCACGCGGGCGCGCTGGCCGGCGCGCACCTGCTGGCCAGCCTCCCGCACCAGGTGATCGCGCGGTTCGACGTCGACGCCCTGGTCGACTACCGGGCCCACCGGCCCCGGATGACGTTCAACGCCGACCACTACGAGGGCTTCACCCCGCCGGAGATCGCGGTCTACGCCGTGGAGGACGACGCCGGCGAGCCGTTCCTGCTGCTGCACGGCGCCGAGCCGGACTTCGCGTGGGAGCGGTTCGTGGCCGCCGTCGGCCGGCTGGTCGAGCGGCTCGGCGTCACCTCGGTGGTGGCGCTGCAGGCGATCCCGATGCCTGTGCCGCACACCCGGCCGGTGACGGTGACCGCGCACGCCACCCGCCGGCAGCTCATCGAGTCCTACCCCGTCTACTGGGGCGAGCTGCGCATCCCCGGCAGTGTCGCGGCGCTCCTGGAGCTGCGGCTGGGTGAGGCCGGGGTCGATGCGCTCGGCGTCGCCGCGCACGTGCCGCACTACCTGGCGCAGACCACCTTCCCGGCGGCGTCCCTCACCCTGCTCGAGCACGTCTCGCAGCTGACCGGGCTGCACCTGCCGACCGAGGCGATGCGGGAGGCGGCCGAGGCGCACCGCACCGAAGTCGACGAGCAGATCGGCCGCTCGCCGGAGAACACCGCGGTCGTGGCGGCCCTGGAGCAGCAGTACGACCAGTTCGCCGCCGCGCGCGAGGGCAACGACCTGCTCAGCGACGTCGGCGAGGTGCCCAGCGGCGACGAGATCGGCGCGGAGTTCGAGCGGTTCCTCGCCGACCAGGACCGCAAGCGCCGCCGCGGGGAGTGACCCAGGGGCAGAAATGGCCATTTCTGCCCCTCCGGCCGCTCGGCGCGGAGAGTCCGTTCAGGCGAAGACGATGGTCCGCGGGCCCTCCACGATGACGCGGTCCTCGACGTGCCAGGTCACCGCCTGCGCGAGCACCTGGCGCTCGACGTAGCGGCCGATGCGGCGCATGTCCTCGACGGTGGCGCGGTGGTCCACGCGGGCCACCTCCTGCTCGATGATCGGCCCGGCGTCGAGCTCCGGCGTCACGTAGTGCGCGGTCGCCCCGATCAGCTTCACGCCGCGGTCGTGCGCCGCCTGGTACGGGTTCGCGCCGACGAACGCCGGCAGGAAGCTGTGGTGGATGTTGATCAGCCGCTCCGGGAACCGGGCGCAGAACTCGGCCGACACGATCTGCATGTACCGGGCCAGCACGACCAGGTCGACGTCCCCCATGAGCTCCAGCGCCCGGGCCTCGGCCTCGGCCTTGGTCTCGGGAGTGACCGGCACGTGGTGGAACGGCACGCCGTGCGCCCGCGCCACCGGCTCGAGGTCGGGGTGGTTGGAGACGACGGCGGCGATCTCGGCCTGCAGGTCGCCCGACCCCACCCGGTAGAGCAGCTCCTGCAGCACGTGGTCGGTCCTGCTGACGAACACCGCCAGCTTCGGCCGGTACGCCGCCTCGGTCAGCCGCCAGGTGAACTGCCACTCGCGGCCCAGCAGCTCGAGGGCGCCCTCCAGCTGGTGGCGGCGGCCGGCCAGGTCGGCGAGGAAGAACTCCAGCCGCAGCGTGAACGTGCCGCCCACCGGGTCGGAGGAGTGCTGCTGCGACTCGGTGATGTTGGCCCCGATGTCGGCCAGCAGCCGGGACAGGACGGCGACGATCCCGGGCCGGTCGGGGCAGCGGACGACGAGGCGCCCCACGTCGGTCGACCGGTCGTCGCGCGGACCCAGGGACGGCAGCTCAGCAACGGACACGGGAAGCGAGGATGCCAGGCCCGCCCGGGCGTCCCGAGCGACCTCGCCCGGAGGGGCAGAAATGGCCACTTCTGCCCCTCATGCCGGTGGGAGGACGGCGCGCTCGGTGCCGGCGATGTCGAACAGGTCGCCGTAGTCCTCGACGCGGGCGAGCACGTCCTCGGTGCGGAAGCGCAGGTCCCCCGGGTCGGCGCCGTCGAGCACCGCCTCGACCTCGTCCCAGCCGATCGGCGCGGACACCGTGGCGTCCGGCCGGGCCCGCATCGAGTAGGGCGCGACGGTCGTCTTCGCGGGGTTGTTCTGGCTCCAGTCGATGAGCACCTTGCCCGGGCGGAGCACCTTCTCCATCCGCCAGACCACCTGCTCGGGCGTCTCGGCGGCGAGCTCCTGCGCCAGCTTCTTCGCGTACCGGCTGGGGTGCTCGCGGTCGGTCACCCGGATCGGCGCGTACACCTGCATCCCCTTGGACCCCGACGTCTTCACCACCGGGTCCAGGCCGTCGTCCACGAGCCGCGCGCGCAGCCGCTCGGCGACCTCGCAGCACTCGACGATGCCGGCGTCCGGGCCGGGGTCGAGGTCGAGCACGAGCAGGTCGGGCAGCGCCGGCTGCAGCCTGCTGCCGACCTGCCATTGCGGCACGTGCAGCTCCAGCGCGGCGAGGTTGGCCGCCCAGGCCAGGTCGGCGACGGTCTCCAGGATCACCATGTCGAGGGTCTCCCGGCCGCGCGAGCTGCCGGGGCTCGGGACGGTCACCCGCCGCACCCAGTCGGGTGCGTGCCGCGCGCTGTTCTTCTCGAAGAACGCCTGCCCCTCGACGCCGTCCGGCCATCGGGTGAACGTCACCGGCCGCCCGGACAGGTGCGGCAGCAGCACCGGCGCGATCCGCACGTAGTAGTCGATGACCTGCGCCTTGGTGAACGACACCTCCGGGTAGAGCACCTTCTCCAGGTTGGAGACGTGCAGCTGCCGCCCGTCCACCCGCACCAGCTGCCGGCTCACCTGACGCTCACCACTCCTCGACCACGTCCTCGGCGGCGATGTCGTCGCGCAGGCCCCGCCAGGACGGGTGCCGCATCCGACCGTCCGCCGTCCAGACGGCGAACGCCACCTCACCGACCAGCTCGGGCTCCACCCAGCGCGCGTCGCGGGTCACCTCGCGCGGCAGGGCGCCCTCGAAGGGGTTGGTCGCGCGCGGGACGAACAGCTGCTCGAGGTCGCGCAGGGCCTGCGCGGTGAAGCCGGTGCCGACGTGCCCGGCGAACACGAACCGGCCGGTGTCGTCGTGCAGGCCGACCAGCAGCGAGCCCACTCCCCCGGCGCGGCGGCCCTGCCCCGGCCGCCAGCCACCGACGACGACCGCCTGGGTGCGGACGTTCTTCACCTTGCGCCAGTCCGGTCCGCGCGAGCCGGGGCGGTAGGGCGAGTCCAGCCGCTTGGCGACGATGCCCTCCAGCCCGTTGTCCCGGCTGGCCTCGAGCACCGCGGCGCCGTCGCCGCGGAACCACGGGGTGGCCACCCAGCGCTCGCCGCCGATGCCGAGGGCGTCGAGGCGCTCCCGTCGCCGGGCGTAGGGCAGGTCCCGCAGCTCCGCGCCGTCGAGCGCGAGCAGGTCGAAGACGAGGTAGGTGACCGGCGCGGCCGCGGCCATCCGGTGCACCTCGGGCCCGGTGCGGTGCATCCGGCCCTGCAGGGCACCGAAGTCGGGCCGGCCCCGGTCGTCCATCGCCACGACCTCACCGTCGAGGACGGCGTCGTGCCCGGCCAGCTGCACCGGCAGCCGGGCCAGCTCGGGGTAGCGGACGGTGATGTCCGTGCCGCTGCGCGCCCAGAGGGTGAGCGTGCCCGCCTGCACCACGGCGATCGCCCGGACGCCGTCCCACTTGAACTCGTAGCCCCACTGCGCGTCCTGCGCGGAGGGCGGCAGCTCCCCGGCGGTCGCGAGCATGGGGGCGGGCACCTCGACCGGGGGCGGCGGCGGGGCGGGGTCGAGCCGGCGCAGGTTCCAGGTGCCGTCGGCCAGCCGGAAAAACACGTAGCGGCCGCGCAGCCGCCGGCCGTCGAAGACGACGGTGACGTGGTCGTCGGCCCACTTCTCGGTGGCGTACCGGCCGGCGTCCCAGATGCGCACCTCGCCGCCGCCGTACTCGCCGGCGGCGATGGCGCCCTCGAACGCGGCGTACTCCATTGGGTGGTCCTCGGTCGGGACGGCCAGCCGGCCCGGCCCCGGCACGGTGGGCGGCCCCTTGGGGACCGCCCAGCTCTTCAGGACGCCGTCCCGTTCCAAGCGGACGTCCCAGTGCACCCGGTCCCCGGTCCCCCGGGGCGTGTGGTGCTCCTGGACGACGAAGGTGTCGCCGGTGCCCGCGGGCAGCGGCCGGCCGGCCGGCGGGACGGGTTCGGCGGTGCGGGCGGGGTCCCGCTTGGCGCGGTACTCCGCGAGCGGGTCGCCCCGCCGTCCCCGGCCCGGCACCTCAGGCGGTGCGGCGGGCGCGCTTGGCCGGCTGCTTGTCGGCGGTCGCCTTCTTCGCGGCGGTGGCCTTCTTCGCCGTCGTCTTGCGGGCCGTCGTGCGGGCCGGGGCCTCCTCCGGCTCGTCCTCGGCCGCCGCGGCCCGGCGCGCCGGTGCCTTCTTCGCGGCCGCCTTCTTCGCCGGCGCCCGCTTGGCCGGCGGCTCCTCCTCGGCGGCCGGCCCGCCGCGGGCGGCCTCCACGCTGCGGCGCAGGGCGCTCATCAGGTCGACGACGGCGGCGCCGGAGTCGGCGGTCTCCGGCAGCGGCTGCACCTCGCCGCCGGTCTGCTTGGCCTCCAGCAGGGCGGTCATCGCCTCGCGGTAGTCGTCGGTGAAGTCGGCCGGGTCGAAGTCGCCGGTCATCGAACCGATCAGCGCCTCGGCCATCTGCAGCTCCTGCGGCCGGACCGCGACGTCCTCGTCGAGGAAGGCGAAGTCGGGACGGCGGATCTCGTCGGGCCAGCGCATGGTGTGCAGCACCATGACGCCCTCGCGCACCCGCAGCGCGGCCAGCGACTCCCGCTGCCGGATGGCGATCTTGGTTATCGCCACCTGGCCCGCGTTCTCCAGCGCGTCGCGCAGCAGCACGTAGGGGCGGACGGCGGAGGCGTCGGGCTCGAGGAA
Source organism: Geodermatophilus sp. CPCC 205506 (assembly GCF_051383635.1). Classification (NCBI taxonomy): domain Bacteria; kingdom Bacillati; phylum Actinomycetota; class Actinomycetes; order Geodermatophilales; family Geodermatophilaceae; genus Geodermatophilus; species Geodermatophilus sp. CPCC 205506. The sequence goes on from NZ_JALPKP010000031.1 coordinate 7,287, forward strand.
GTAGGTCTTCTCGAAGTGGATGGGGTCGATCTCGTCCTGGTCGACGAACTGGAGGACGTCGATCTCCCGCCGGGTGGTCAGCGGCAGCTCCTCGAAGTCCTCGTCGGTGAGGACCACCAGCTGCCCGTCGGGGAGCTCGTAGCCCTTCGCGATCTCGGAGTACTCGACCTCCTCGCCGTCGATCGAGCAGACCCGCTTGTACTTGATCCGGCCGCCGTCGGTGACGTGCACCTGGTTGAACCGGATGTCGTGGTCCTCGGTGGCCGTGTACAGCTTCACCCCGATGCTGACCAGGCCGAAGGACACCGCCCCGCGCCAGATCGACCGCATGGTCCGCTCCTCCCGACGCCCGTGACGACCGCGGGCGGGGAAGGCCTGCCGGTCAAGATCGCAGGATAGGTCCGCGACGCGCCCGGCGGCAGGTCGAGCGACCCCCTCCTCCTCCGGACGAGCGATCTAGCGCACGCCCTCGGCCTCGTCCTCACTGGGCGCGAGCGCGCCGTTCTGGATCGCGTCGTAGACGAACTGGAGGATGTCGGAGCCGGCGACCAGCGTCATGGTGAGCGCCACCAGCCGGGTGGCCCGCGGCTGGGTGGCGTAGCCGAACACCAGGCCGGTGGCCACCCACTGGGCCAGGCAGAACGGGCAGGTGAGCAGCTCGCCCACCGCGTGCTTGACGCCGCCGTGCTCGCGCACCTCCTCGGCGACCTCGGCGTGCCCCGAGGGCCCCTGGAACGAGGTGAAGGGCGCCCGCAGCGGGCTGGTCACCGGGTCCTTCGCGATCCGGCGGGCCAGCCGGAAGGTGGCGACCGCGAGCAGCGCGACGTCCCCCGGCGGGATCCGGTCCGGCAGCTCCCGTCCGGCGGCGCGGACGGCGGCGACACCGGTCGCCACCAGGCCCAGGTACACCCCCATCGCGCCGAGGTCCCCGCCGAGCGGGCGCGGCTCGCCCCGCGAGTACTCGTCCTTCTGGGTGCGGGCCCAGCGGCGGACCGGGGCACCGATCCGCTGCAGCTCGTCTGCGATCGCCATGCACCCGCGCTACCCCCGGCCCGGGAGAGCCATGCGGAACGGGTCCGGTCCGCCGTGCGAGCCGGCTCACGCATGGCGGCCGGAGCGGCGGGTAGGCGGAGGGCAGCCCCGGCCGGTCCCCCGGCCGCACGAGAGCGCGCGGACCCACCGCGCAGGAGGAGGCACCCCATGACGCAGCCGGAGGGCCAGACCGCCCGCGACGTCTTCCCCGAGGACGAGGGCATCCCGGAGACCTCGCAGGACGACTCCCCCACGCAGGCCACCGCGGAGGACCCGCAGTTCGCCCCCGTGCCCGGCGACGACCCCGGCGCCAGCGTCGACTTCGGCACCACGGCCTTCGAGCAGTCGCAGGGTGAGTCGCTCTCCGGTCGCCTCGACCGCGAGGTCCCCGACGTGCAGCCCGGCGTCCGGGCCGCCGAGGACCCCCAGCGCGCCTCGATGCAACTCGAGCAGGACACCTCGACGACGCCGGAGTCGGACTCGGGCACCAACCGGACCGCCGACGACGTCGAGGCCACCGGCGACCGGCCGGCCGGCGGCGAGGGGCCCGAGGAGGCCGCCGTCCACACGATCGACTGAGCCCCTGCTCGACCGCGGTCCCCCGGTCGGCGGAGTCGGTTGGCGAGTTCCCCGATCGTTGACCTACCGTGGGACGGCGGTTGAGCATGCAGCCGCGGCCGACCGGGTCGCACCACGCCCGGACGGACACGTCCGCAGACGAACGTGTCCGGGGGCCACGACACCGGGGGGCCGCGCAGCGGTAGATTGACCGGGCGGTCGTGCCGCCGGGCACTGCCGTTGAGAGGAGCTCAGCCCGTGACCACATCCGACCTGCCTGCCGAAGGGCAGCACGACGTGTCGACCGAGGGCACGGAGGCACCCTTCGACGACGTGATCACGCTCTCGACCTCCACCGGTGAGGACGGGGCGATCACGGTGACGGTCGTCGGCGAAGTGGACACGTTCACCGCCCCCGTGCTCCGGTCCTCGCTCGACAACCAGCTCGAGCAGCAGCCGAAGAGCCTCGTCATCGACCTCTCCGGCGTCCAGTTCCTCGGCTCCGCCGGGCTGGCCGTCCTGGTCGAGACCCAGAAGGCCGCCCGCTCGCGCGAGGTCGACCTGCGCCTGATCGCCACCACGCGCGCCGTCACCCGGCCGCTCGAGGTCACCGGCCTGATCGACCTGTTCACGATCGTGGACGGCAGCGCCCGCTGACCGTCCCCGGGCGCCGGCCCGGGATCCCGATCACGACGAGGCCCCGCTCCGGCGGGGCCTCGTCGCGTCTGCCCGGTCAGCTGGTGAGCATCCGGCAGACGGCCTGCTCCAGCACCTTCTGCGCGGTCCGGTCGTCCGGGGCCGAGGCCGCCTCCTGCAGCGCCGGCGCGATCGTCTCGCCGGCGTCGAAGCGGTCGACGACCCGGGGGTCGACGTAGCTGGCCTTGCACACCGCCGGGGTGTTGCCGAGGGTCTCCGAGACCCGCTCGTAGGCCTGCTTCACGACCCGCTTGCGGGCGGTCTTGGTGGTCGGCTGCGGCGCCTCGGCCAGCGTGGCGGCCATCAGCACCGTGGCGTTCCAGGTGCGGAAGTCCTTCGCGGTGATCTCCGCGTCGCTGATCTCCTTGAGGTAGGCGTTGATCTCACCGCTGGTGACGTCGTGCCACACCCGTCCGGACCCCGTCGGGTCGCCCACCCAGTAGCCGAGCAGCTCCTCACCGGTGTCGCCGGGCCGCTTGAGCAGCTCCCGGACGACGTCGGCGGTCGGCCGGTCGGTGAGCTCCAGCTCGCGCTCGATGCCGCCCTTGGCGGTGTAGGAGAAGAACACCCGCTCACCGCGCACCCGCACGTGCTCCCTCCGCAGCGTCGCCAGGCCGTAGGTCCCGTTGTCCTCGGCGTACTGCTCGCTGCCGACGCGGAAGGCGCCGAGGTCCAGCAGCCGGACGGCGGCGGCCAGCACCCGATCCCGGGTCAGCCCCGAGCCGGTGACCGCCTCGACCACGGCCTCGCGGACGTCGGGCAGCTGGTGGGCGATCTCCAGCACCCGCTCGTGCTTCTCGGCGTCCCGCCGGGCCCGCCAGGCGTCGTGGTAGCGGTACTGCCGCCGTCCCGCGGCGTCGACCCCGGTGGCCTGGATGTGCCCGTGCGGCCAGGGGCAGATCCAGACGTCCTTCCACGCCGGGGGGATGGCCAGCGCCCGGACGCGGTCGAGCCGGTCGTCCTTGATCAGCGAGCCGTCGGTGTCGTAGTAGGCGAAACCGCGGCCGGCGCGCCGGCGTCGCCACCCGGGGCCGTGCACGTCGCTGCGGCGGAGTCTCACGCCCCGGGAATGGGCACCGGAGCCGTTCCCCAAACCGCATCGGCCGGCGGGATCACCCGTCAGCGCATCTCGACCAGGCCCGCCAGCCCGCTGATCACGAGGATGTGCCGCGTCACGCCGCCTTCGGGGGCGTGCACCACCAGCCGCCAGCCCTCGTCGCCGGCGATCCGCGCGACCGCCAGGACCACCCGCACCGCCGCGCTGCTGAACAGGGTGACCCCGGCGAGGTCCAGCTCCACCTGCCCGGTGCCGCCGTGGCTGGCCTCCAGCAGCCGGATCCGCAGCTGCTCGGCGCCGACCAGGTCCACCGCGCCGGAGACCCGCACCACCGGCCGCTCGCCGGCCCGGTCGACCGCCACCTCGGTGGCGCTGGTGCCGGCGTGCCGCTCCTCGATCTCCTCGCTGCTCCGCAGCCGCATGCTGAGGGTGACGGTGGTGCCGTGCTCGCCCTGCAGCACGACGCCGTCCACGAGCTGCCGCATGATCAGCAATCCGCGGCCGCGGTTGCCCGGGTCGCGGTCCGGCGGTCGCCAGCTCCCCTCGTCCCGCACGGTGACCGTGAGCACGCCGTCGACGTCGACCGCGGCCGTCACGTGCATCCGGCCGGGCTCGGTGCCGCGGTAGGCGTGCTCGGCGGAGTTCGCGCAGGCCTCTCCGACCGCGACCATCACCCCGACCCGGTCCTGCTCCCCCATCCCCAGCCCGACCAGCCAGGCCGACAGCCGGCGGCGCACCGCCGGTAGCGAGGCCGGGACGGCGAGCAGGTCCATCGTCAGCGGCTCGTGCCGCTCGGCCAGCCGGTGCGCCACCAGGACGGCGAGGTCGTCCGGGTGCTCCCGGGGGCCGAGCAGCCCCTCGGCGACGGCCGCGGCCAGCCCGCCGGCTCCCTCAGGGACGATCGAGCCGGGGCCGGTGACCGCGCGGCGGGCCACGTCGGCCAGCCGGCTGAGCCCCTGGGCCGGCGGCGGACCCGACGCCGACACCGCGCCGTCGGAGTAGAGGACGAGCGTCGCCCCGGGCGCCAGCTCCGCCGAGGAGACGACGGTCGGGCTGCCGGGCAGGCTGCCCAGCGGCGGGCGGGGGGTGACCGGCAGGAAGGACGAGCTGCCGTCGGCCGCGACCAGCAGCGGCGGCGGGTGCCCGGCCGCGGCGTAGGTCAGTCGGCCGGTGGCCGCCTCGAGCACCGCGTAGAACACCGAGGCGCCCTCGACGTCCTCCATCTGGGCGGCGAAGGCGTCCAGCGCGGCGACGACGGCGGCCGGGGACGGGTCGCGCAGCGCGACCGAGCGCATCGCGCCCCGCAGCCGGCTCATCGCGCCCGCGGCGGGCACGCCGTGGCCGACGGCGTCACCGATGACCAGCGCGAGCCTGCCCCGTCCCAGCGGGACGGCGTCGAACCAGTCCCCACCGGCGGCGCCCACGGAGCTGGCCCGGTGGTAGCTGCCCGACAGCCGGAGCTCGGGGAGCAGCGGCAGCGACGGGGGCAGGAGCGAGTGCTGCACCTGGTCGACGACGTCCCCGCGCGCCTCGGGCCAGGCGTCGGTGCCGGTGCCGGTGCCGGCCTCCAGGACCAGCAGCACGCCGGGTTCCCCCTCCACCCGCAACGGCTGGAGCACCGCCGTTGCCGCGGTCCCGTCCGACCCCAGGGGCCCGCGCAGGGTCTCGGGGCGGCCGGTGCGCGCCACCACGTCGACGAGGTCGGCGACCGAGCGGCCGTCGACCGACGGCAGGTCGGCGCGCGAGGTGCCCAGCGCGCGGGCCCGGGCGTTGGCCCAGACGGGCTCCATCGCCGGGCCGGCCAGGCAGTAGATCGCCGCCGCCGCGTCCTCCATGGCCGCGACGAGCACGTCGTGGCCCGCGCCCCCCACGGGACGCGCGCCCGGCGTCGGGCTCGGCTGGCTGGCGTTCATCTGCGGCCAGGAAACCGCAGGGCAAGGGGGGCGGCAACCGCGCTCACCGGTGCCGGGGACCGGCGTTTGCCGCCCCCTCGTACCGGGTAGAACTGCTCTTCGGGGCGCCGCCCGACCCGAGCATCCGCCGGGTGCGGGCGGCATTCGGGCACTATGGGGGCGAGCCGCCGCGGCCGGACCACCGGCGCGGGGCCGTGGCTCTGCAGAGCGGAACGCTGACGAACGAGGAGCGGACGACGGATGGTGGACTCGAGGGGTGCCCTCGCGCACGACGGGCGGCGCGCCGAGCGACTGGAACTGCGGGTGCCCACCACCCCGAGCCAGCTGCCCGCGGTGCGGGCCATGGCCGGTGACCTGGCGATGCGGATGGACTACGACCTCGACGCGGTCGAGGACCTGCGGCTGGCCGTCGACGAGGCGTGCGCGACGCTCGCCGCGATCGTCTCCGGCGACCGCCGGCTGACGGTCGTCTTCGAGACGCGGCGATCGGGCCTGCACATCGACGCCTGGGTGCCGACCGCCGAGGGCACCGACGTCCCCCGCGACGGCTTCGGCTGGGCGGTGCTGCACACCCTGGTGGACCGGGTGGACGCCGGCCCGGCGAGCCAGGCGACCGTCCCGGCCGGTGACGGCAGCGGCGCCGCGGTCGCCGTCATCTCCATGGACAAGTTCCTCCCGGGTCACAACCCGGAGCAGCTGCTCGGTGGCACGGGCCAGAACGTCTCGGTCGCACGGTGACGCGGGGGGCAGCCGCCAAGCCGCCGACCGTGGAGGAGGACACCCTGCGCGACGACGAGTCCCCGGCGGGGACGGAGGAGGTCGCGCCCGAGGACGCTCCCGTGCTCGTACCCGACCCCCGCAGCGAGACCGTCCCGGCGACGGAGGCCCTGACCGAGCCGGACGCCGAGCCGGAGCCGGCGACCGAACCCGACGTCGCCCCGGTCTCGGACAACCGCCGCCGCGCCGAGCGCACCGCGCCGCTGTTCGCGGAGCTCGCGACCCTGGAGAAGGGCGACCCGCGCCGCGAGCGGCTGCGGGAGATCCTGGTGGAGGAGCACCTGCCGCTGGTGCGGCACTTCGCCCGCCGGTTCAGCAACCGCGGCGAGCCGTTCGACGACCTGCTCCAGGTGGGCACGCTCGGCCTGATCGCCGCCATCGACCGGTTCGACCCGACGCGCGGCGTGGAGTTCCTCTCCTTCGCGGTCCCGACGATCACCGGCGAGATCAAGCGGCACTTCCGCGACCAGGGCTGGTCGGTGCGGGTGCCGCGCCGGCTGCAGGAGCTGCACCTGTCGCTCAACGCGGCCGTCGGTGAGCTGGCGCAGAAGAACGGCCGGGCGCCCACGCCGTCCGAGCTGGCCGAGCACCTCGGCATCCCGCGCGCGGAGGTCCTCGAGGGGCTGGCCGTGGCCAACGCCTACCGGTCGAGCTCGCTGGACGAGCGGCTCAGCGGCGAGGACGACTCCCCCACCCTCGCCGCCACGCTGGGCGAGGAGGACGCCGCGCTGGAGGGCGTGGAGTACCGCGAGTCGCTCCAGCCGCTGCTGGCCACCATCCCGGCCCGCGAGCGCCGCATCCTCATCCTGCGGTTCTTCGGCAACATGACCCAGTCGCAGATCGCGGCCGACATCGGCATCTCGCAGATGCACGTGTCCCGGCTGCTCAGCCAGACCCTGGCCAAGCTGCGCGAGGGCCTGCTCAAGGACTGAGCCGCACCCGGGTGTCGGGAGCTCTTCCCACGTTCTGCGCCGGAGAACGCGGGAAGAGCTCCCACTGCCGCATCTCAGGCTGGGTGGGGCCCGACGGTCCCGCCGCGCCCCGTGATCAGCCCTGCGGCGGCGGCTGGCTCGGATCCGGCGGCGCCAGCTCCACGTTCCCGAGCTCCCGGGCCTCCTGCGTGGCCTGCGCCAGGGAGGGCGGTGCGGGCGCGGTCTCCTGGACGATGCTCGACAGCTCGATCCGCGCCTCCGGCTGTTCGGCGGCCGGCGGCAGCTGCGACTCGAACCAGTCGCTGGTGTCCAGCCCGCCGCTCCTCGGCGCCGACGTGCCGTTGCCGGACGACCCGACGTCCATCCAGGAGCGCCCGCCCTCGGCGCCGCCGAGGTTGGCCAGGCCCTCGAGGGCCTTGCTGAACTCGCTGGGGACGATCCACATCTTGTTGGCGTCGCCCTGCGCGATCTGCGGCAGCGTCTGCAGGTACTGGTAGGCCAGCAGGCCCTGGTCGGGCTTGCCGTCGTGGATGGCCTGGAACACCGTCTCGATCGACTTCGCCTGCCCCTGGGCCTGGAGGAACAGCGCCGCCCGCTCCCCCTCGGCGCGCAGGATCCGGCTCTGCCGCTCGGCCTCGGCCTCGAGGATCGCCGCCTGCTTGCGGCCCTCCGCCGACAAGATCGCCGAGGCCTTCTCCCCCTCCGCGGAGGTGATCGCCGCCTGCCGGTGCCCCTCGGCGGTGAGGATCACGGCGCGCTTGTCGCGGTCGGCGCGCATCTGCTTCTCCATCGAGTCCTGGATCGAGTGTGGCGGGTCGATCGCCTTGATCTCCACCCGTGCCACCCGCAGGCCCCAGGGCCCGGTGGTGCCGTCGAGGACCTCGCGGAGCTGGCTGTTGATGCCGTCCCGGCCGGTCAGCGCCCCCTCGAGGTTCAGCCCACCGACCACGTTGCGCAGCGTCGTGGTGGTCAGCTGCTCCATGCCGGTGATGTAGTTCGCGATGCCGTAGACGGCCAGCCGCGGGTCGGTCACCTGGAAGTAGACGACGGTGTCGATGCCCACCTGCAGGTTGTCCGCGGTGATGACCGGCTGCGGCGGGAAGGAGACCACCTGCTCGCGCAGGTCGATCGTGGCCCGCACCCGGTCGATGAAGGGCACCAGGATGGACAGCCCCGGCGAGAGCGTGCGGCTGTACCGGCCGAGCCGCTCGACCACCTTGGCCTGCGCCTGCGGAACGATCGTCACGCTCTTCGCGACGACGACGATCACCAGCAGGGCGATCACGATCAGGGCGATCAGTGCAGGCGTCACGGGAACGCTCCTTCCACTCCGGTTCCGTCCCGATCTTGCCGTGCACGGGTTCCGTTCCGGGGCCGTTCGGCCCCGCTGTCACCCGCGCGGAGGGATCACTCCAGCTCCAGCGCGTCGCCGACGACGGCGGTGGCGCCGTCCACCTGGAGGATCCGGACGGTCGAGCCGACCGGGAAGGTCTCCGCGCCGTACTGGCTGCGGGCGGTCCACTCGTCGGCGCCGAGGCGGATCCGGCCGCCGTGCCCGTCGACGGGCTGGGTGACCCGCGCCGTCCGGCCGATGAGGGCGGCGACGCCGTCCAGCTGCTCGGGAGTGCGCTCGGTGAGGTGCCGCTTGGCCAGCGGGCGGACGAGGAGCAGCAGCACCGCGGAGACGACGATGAAGCCGACCAGCTGGAGCCCCACGGCACCGCCCAGCAGCGCGACGGTCATGCCGCCCAGCGCGCCGCCGGCGAACATCAGCAGCACCAGGTCCAGGCTCGCCATCTCGCCGGCGGCGAACAGACCCGACGCGATCAGCCACAGCAGCCAGGCGTCCACGGCATCACTCTCCCAGACCGGACCCGGAGCGTGATCCATCTCAACCGGATCGTCACCTGCCCGGGTGCCCGACATAGCCTCGACTGGTGCACGACTTCCCCGCCGGCCGGTTCGCGGTCTGGGCGACCGCCTGGCTCACCGGCCGCGCCTCGTACGACGACGCTCTCGACGCCCTCCTCGGCACCACCGCGCACCGGGTCTCCGGCCTGCCCGGTGCCCAGGAGGCGGTCCCCCTCGGCTGGGCGCTGACCACGCTGCGCGGCCTCGGGGAGCGCCGCTTCCGGCTGGTGCTGCCGGTGCCCGGCGACGTCCGTGGCGTGCCGCGGGTGCCGGGGCTGCCCGAGCTCGCGCTGGAGGCGGGACAGGCCGCCGTCGGCGAGCGGCTGGCGCTGGTGCCGGAGCCGGTCGGGTCCGAGGTGGTGCAGTGGACGGCGGTCGACCTGGCCGGCGCCCCGCCGGTGCCCCCGCCGGTGGAGGGCACGCTGCGGGCGGTGTCCGGCGGGCTGGACCTCGCCGTCTCCGACGCCGCCCGGACCCTCGTCGACCTCGACCTGGCCCGCTGGCACCCCGAGGTGCCCGCGCTGCTGGCGGGGCTGGCCAAGCCGGCGCACGTGCCGGGGATGCCCCCGGGCAGCGACCCGCTGGCCCTGTCGGTGCTCGCCCGCGCGCAGCGGCTGGCCCGGGTGCTCGACCTGGCGCTCACCGACGCCCCGGGCGGGGCGGTCACCACCGGCCAGGCCGCGGCCCGGGACGACGCGCTGCGCCCGCTGTCCGACGCCGTGCGCGAGGCGATCACCGCCGCCTACAACGCGATCCCGCGCTAGCCGACCGGGTCTTCTGCGGTGTTCTGCTCCCTCCTGCGGCGGTGCACGGCCGCAAGAGCGGAGGAGACACCGCAGAAGCGAGCGGTCCGGAACGCCGGCAACGACCGCTCAGCGAGCCGGCCTGGCCACGAAGCAGCAGGCGGCCGGGCAGTTCGTGCCGAGCCGCGGGGGGCCGCCGGCGCGGCGCTCCTGCAGCAGCTCGCGCACCGTCGCGACGAACGCCGGGTGCGTGCCGGCGGTGCCCGCGCGGACGAAGGTGAGGCCGACCTCGCCGGCGGTCGCGCGCGCCTCGTTGTCGAGGTCCCAGACGACCTCGAGGTGGTCGCTGACGAAGCCGATCGGGAGGAGGACGACGGCCTGCTCCCCCGCCGCGGCCAGAGCGCGCAGGTGGTCGTTGACGTCGGGCTCCAGCCACGGCACCGACGGCGGCCCGCTGCGGCTCTGCCAGACCAGGTCGAAGGGCCGGCCGGGCGCGGCGGCGTCCACCACCTGCTGCACGGCGGCGGTCAGCTCGGCCTCGTAGGCGTGCCCCTCGGGGCCGGCGACGGCAGCCATGGCGTCCGGGATGCTGTGCGCGGTCGCCACCAGGCGGGCGGTGTCGCGGACGCCGTCGGGCAGCTCGGCGAGCGCGGCGGCCAGGGCGTCGGCGTTGGCCCGGACGAAGCCCGGGGCGTCGAAGTAGTGCGGCAGCTTCTCCGCGGTCGGGCCGCGACCGGTCACCGCCCGGGCCCGCGCGATGTCCTCGTGGTACTGCCGGCAGCCCGACGCCGAGGCGTACGCCGAGGTCGCGAAGACGTAGACGTGCTCGACGCCGTCGTCGGCCATCTGCCGCCAGGTGTCCTCGACGTAGGGCGCCCAGTTGCGGTTGCCCCAGTAGACCGGCATCTCGATCCCGGCGGCGGCGAGGTCTGCCTCCACCGCGGCGATCAGCGCCTTGTTCTGGTCGTTGATCGGGCTGACGCCGCCGACGTGGTGGTAGTGCTCGGCGACCGCCTCGAGCCGCTCTCGGGGGATGCCGCGCCCGCGCGTGACGTTCTCGAGGAACGGCATGACGTCGTCGTGCCCCTCGGGGCCGCCGAAGGAGAGCAGCAGCAGCGCCTCCCGGCGGCCGGCCGGGGCGGGGTCGGCCGGCGGTGCGGCCCCGCCGTTGTTGCGGACGGCGAGCGAGGGGTCCTCGTCCGGCTTCTGGTCAGGGTGGATGTCGACGTCGGTGGCGCGGGGCACGGTGGTTTCTTCTCTCCGGTGCGGCGGAACGGATGCGGCTCACACGCCGACGGCGTGGAACCCCCCGTCCACGTGCACGATCTCGCCCGTGGTGGCGGGGAACCAGTCCGACAGCAGCGCGACGACGGCCTTGCCGGCGGGCTCGGTGTCGGTGACCGACCAGCCCAGCGGGGCGCGGGCCTCCCACGCCTCCTCGAACTGCGAGCTGCCCGGGATGGACTTCATCGCCATGCTGCGCAGCGGCCCCGCCGCGACCAGGTTCACCCGCACCCCCTCGGGCCCGAGCTCGCGGGCGAGGTAGCGGGAGGTCGACTCCAGCGCCGCCTTGGCCGCGCCCATCCAGCCGTAGACCGGCCAGGCGACGGTCGCGTCGAAGGTCAGCCCGACGACGGAGGCGTGCTCGCCGAACAGCGGCCGGCAGGCCTGGGTGAGCGAGGCCATCGACCAGGTGGACACCTGGAACGCCGTCGCCGCGTGCTCCCACGCCACCTCGGGGAAGCCCTCGCCCATCGCCTCCTGGGGCGCGAAGCCGATGGAGTGCACGACGCCGTCCAGGCTGTCGCCGACGTGCTCGCGCAGCCGGTCGGACAGGGTCGACAGGTGCTCGGTGTTGGTCACGTCGAGCTCGACGACCGCCGCCTCGGCCGGCAGCCGCTTGGCGATCCGCTGGCACAGCGACAGCGCCCGGCCGAAGTTGGAGAGGACGACGGTGGCGCCCTGCTCCTGGGCGATCCGGGCCGTCGCGTACGCGATCGACGCCTCGGTGAGGACGCCGGTGACCAGGATCTTCTTGCCCTCGAGGATGCCGCTCATCAGTGCCCCATTCCCAGTCCGCCGTCGACCGGGACGACCGCCCCGGTGATGTAGCCGGCCGCGTCGCTCGCCAGGAAGCGCACCACGCCCGCGATCTCGTCCGCCGAGGCGTACCGGCCCAGCGGCACCTGCCCGAGGATCTCCTGCTGCCGCTTCTCCGGCAGCTGCGCCGTCATGTCGGTCTCGACGAAGCCGGGCGCGACCACGTTCGCCGTGATGCCGCGGCTGCCCAGCTCGCGGGCGATCGACCGGGCCAGGCCGACCAGGCCGGCCTTGCTGGCCGCGTAGTTGGTCTGCCCCGCCGAGCCGAGCAGGCCCACGACCGAGGAGATGAACACCATCCGGCCGGTCCGCGCGCGCACCATCTTGGCCGCGGCGCGCTTGGACACCCGGTAGGCGGCGGTGAGGTTGGCGTCGACGACGTCGGCGAAGTCCTCCTCCTTCATGCGCATGAGCAGCCCGTCGCGGGTGATCCCGGCGTTGCTGACCAGCACCTCCACCGGGCCCTGGTGCTCCTCGACCTCGGTGAACGCCCGGTCGACGGCGGCGGCGTCGGTGACGTCGCACTGCACGCCGAAGAGCCCGTCGGGGACTCCGCTGCCGCGGTGGGTGACCGCGACCGAGTCGCCCTGCTCGGCGAAGGAGCGGGCGATCGCCAGCCCGATCCCCCGGTTGCCGCCGGTCACGAGCACCGATCTGCCCACTGCGTCACTCCCCTGCCCCGACCGTCCCGTCGGGAGCCGAACCTAGTCGGTCGGCGCAGGTCACACCTCCGCGTGGGCCGACGGGGCCGGCTCCCCGCCGCCCCGGACGCGGCACACTGGTCCGGTGAGCCCGGTGTCCCCCGACGGACTGGCGGCCGCGCACGGCGTCGTCCGGCTGCTGAACACCGCCGGCGGGCGGGTGCTGTGCCTGGCCGGCGAGGTCGATGCCGCCGCCGTCGCCGCGTTCGTCCGGCGCTACGGGCGTGAGCCGGCGCGGGTCGACGGCATCGACGCCGGCTCGGTGACCGCGCTGTCGGCGCCGGGACTGGACCTGCTGCTCGACCACCTGGCGGTCGCCGAGCGGGCCGGGCGCCGGGTGACCCTGCGCCGCTCGCCGCCGGTGGACCGCTCCCTCGCCGGCGCCGGGGTGCTCCCCGACCGCGCCTGACGGTGGGGGCGGTTGTCCGCCCCCACCGCCGGCGTCATGTCGTCACGCCATGCCGGAGGCCGCCAGCGGGTCATAGCCCGGAGCGCGGAACAGGTCCTGCAGCTGGCGGCGGCGCACGCCGGTGTTGCTGCCCTCGATGATCGGGTAGGCCAGCGCGTCGGCCAGGCACGACAGGATGGGGAAGCGCCGGTCGTAGGCCTGGACCCCGATGACCTTCACCAGTTCGTTGACGACGTCGAGCCCGGTCTCCGAGCCGAAGACCTTGGCGTGCAGGGCCAGCTCGGGTCCGGCCGGGTGCCCGGACAGCACGGCATCCATCGCCCGCCAGCCCAGCAGCCGGACCGCCTCGATACGGCCCTTGGCGTCGGAGAGGGCGTCGGACACCGCCTGGTGGTCGATGATCGGCACCGCTCCCCCGCGCTTCTCCGTGAGGGCGAACCGGAGCGCGATGTCGAAGGCGCGGCGCATCGCCGCGACCGCGAAGACCGCGATCGAGGCACCGCTGGCCATGAAGGCGCTGCGCGTGAGGGCGATGCCCTCCCCCTCGGCCCCGAGCAGGTTCTCCCGGGGCACGCGCACGTCGGTGAGCCGGACCCGCGACGTCAGGCAGCCGCGGAGGCCGGGCAGGTCGTAGTGCTCCTCCACCTCGACGTGGCCGGCCAGGTGCTCGCGCTCGGCCACGATCAGTGAGACGCCGCCGGGTGTTCGGCAGACGATCGTCATGAGGTCCGGACCGGCGCCGTCCCAGCCGGACAGGTGCGAGGCCCAGGCCTTGCGTCCGTTGACGACCCACGAGTCGCCGTCCGGGACAGCGGTGGTGCGGGTGCCCTCCGCCGGCGGCGGTGCGGCGAAGTTGGCGCTGCCGCCGGGCTCGCTGTAGGCCATGGCGGCCAGGGGGGCGCCGGAGTCAGCGAGGAAGGGGGCCACGAACCGCTCGATCTGCTCAGGCGTGCCGACCTGGTAGACCGGGCTGAGGGCGATGATGGGGCCGGCCATCGAGATGACGAAGTCGGGGCTCACCGTCGCCCACTCCTCGATGAAGATCGCGGCCTCCACCCCGCCGGTGGCGGCGCCGCCGAAGGGCGCCGGGATGAAGCCCTTGAGGAAGCCCGCGCCGACCGCCTTCTCGAAGACCGGCCGGGCCAGGAGGGCCCGGGTCAGTGGATCGGGCTCGCCGGCGACGTCGTCGGCCAGGCCGCGCAGGTGCGCTTCCGCGAACTGCCGGGCGGCGAGCTTGAGCTGCTCCTGGTCGGGGCTCAGCACGAAGGACACGGCCATGGTGGCTCCTCGGGGGCGGGACGGTTTTCGCGACCCCACTGATCATCGCGGCGGCACACGGACGCGTCCCGGCCGTCAGCGCACGCCGACCGTGCCGTTCGTGCACGCCGCACCCTGGCGCGCCTCCCGCGGGCTCACGCCGAAGCGGCGGCGGAAGGCCCGGCTGAACGACGAGGGGTCGTCGAAGCCGTGCGCCGTCGCGATCTCGGTGACGGTGACGGTGGGCGCCGCGGCGGCGAGCACCAGGGCACACCGGTCCAGGCGCATGGCCCGCACGGTCGCGCCGAAGGAGTCCTCGGCGTCGGCGAAGAGGTTGTGCAGCGTGCGCGGGGAGATGGCGAAGCGCCGGCACACCGTGGTCACCGACAGGGTCCGGTCGCCGAGGTGGTCGCGGACGTGCTGCAGCACCGCGGCCCGGACGGCGCCCCGGTCGAAGCGCCCGGGCTCGACCCCGGCGGCGGTCGCGGCCGCGACGGCCGACACGAAGGACTGCTCCAGGTCCCGGGTCCCGGTCCTGTCCACCTCGTCGCCCACCTGCCACAGGGCGTGCATCAGCGCGGTCACCACGCCACCGGCGCCCGCCCCGCCGACCGCCACCGCGGTGCTCGGCCGGCGGCCACCCAGTCGCGACGACAGGTGTGCGTGCGGCACCCGGTAGGACACCATGTGCCACACCCCGTCCAGGTCGAAGGAGTACGGCTCCGTCGTGTCCACGACGGTGAACTGGCCCGGCCCGACGACCGACTCCCGGCCGCCCTGGCGGACGGCGCACCGACCGGCCAGCTGGAGGTTGACGAAGTAGTACGCGGCGTCGGTGTCGGCGACCTCCCGGACGCCGTGCAGTGTCTCCTGAGGCTGCGACACGATCCGCGCCCGGTTCACCTCGACCAGCGGCCGGGTCTCGACTCGGGCTGCGAACCCGGGGCGATCGGTCCGCCGCACCGCACGCAGCGGCACGAACGCGCGGCAGATGACGTCGTTCCAGTAGTCGAACTGGTCGCGTTCGGGCAGCGGCGTGCTGTCCCAGACAGGCATGGGAGCCCCTCCGCACCGGCGACCGACCTGACCGCGCTGCACCGAGAGGATCGCCGCTCGCAGCGCGGATGTCGACAGCCCCGTGACCGCTGTCGGCTCCCGCGGCGGAACCTCAGCCCCGGGCCGCCGGCGTCCGGGTGAGCAGGACGCCAGGCGTCGGGTCGTCCGGCCACCGGATCGGCAGGTCGACCGGCTGCCAGCCCAGCGACCGGTAGAGCCCGTGCCCCGGGCTGTCCCGGTGGCAGGTCAGCCAGCACCAGGCGCCGGCCAGCTCGCGGTGCACGTGGGCCATGAGGCGGCGGGCGTGCCCGTGTCGCTGCGCGCCCGGGTGCACGGCGAGGCGGGCCACCTCCACCCACGCCGGCCCCGTCGGCAGCCCCCAGCGCCGCGCCGGTTCGGGGTCCCGCCGCATCCCGACGTGGCCGACCAGCCCGTCGGCGTCCGCGAGGACCCAGGACCGGTCGAGGCGCTTGCGGTCGAACCACTCGGCGATGTCGAGCCGACCGGCGTACACGCTGGGCGCGTAGCGCCCGCAGCACGCGTCGTTCGCCGCCGCGAACAGCACCAGCAGCGCGGGCCGGTCCGCCGGGGTCGCCGGCCGCAGCACGGGCCCGGGCGGGTCTCCGCCCGCGGGCCCGGCTCCCGCGTCCCCCGAGGCCACGGCGTCCAGCGTGCGGGACGCCCGGGCGGGGCGCCACCGCCGGGACGCCGGCCGCTGCGCCCGCTAGGAATGTCGGCATGGGTGCAGAAGACGCCGTCCCCGTCCGGCTCGAGCGGGACGGCGACGTGGCCGTCGTCGTCCTCGACCGGCCCCCGCTGAACCTGTTCGACGAGAGCGTCTTCGCCGGCTTCGAGCGGGCGGTCGCCGAGCTGGTCGAGCTGACCGCGCCGGGCCGGCCGGACCGGGCGCGGGCGGTGCTGCTGGAGGCGCGCGGGAAGGTCGTCTCCGGCGGGGTCGACGTGCACGCCTTCCAGGAGATCGCCGAGGGCCCCGACCCGGTGGGCCGCGGCTCGGCACTGTGGGCCCGGCTGCTGCGGCTGGCGCAGACCCTGGAGGACCTCCCGGTGCCCACCGTCTTCGCGGCCCACGGCCTGACCCTGACCGCGGCGTTCGAGCTGGCGCTGGCCTGCGACCTGCTGCTCGCCGCGCAGCGGGCGTCGTTCGGCCTGGTGGAGATCGTCGTCGGGCTGACCCCGTCGATGGGCGGGCCGCAGCGGCTGGCCGAGCGGGCCGGGCCGGCGCGGGCCAAGGAGCTGGTCTTCACCGGCGAGCGCTACCCCGCCGATGTGCTCGAGCGGTGGGGTGTGGTCAACCGCGTGCTGCCCGACGACGGCTTCCCCCAGGCCGCCCGCGCCCTCGCCGCCCGCGTCGCGGCCGGCCCGACCGTGGCGCACGCGGCGACCAAACGGCTGGTGGGCACGGCCGTGCGGGACGGCGTCCGGGCCGCCGACGCGATCGTGCCCCAGGTGTCCGGCCCGCTCTTCGCGACCGAGGACCTGCGCGGCGCCGTCGCCTCGTTCCTGACCGACGGGCCCGGCAAGGCGACCTACGGGGGCCGGTGACGTCGCTGCGCGCCGTCGTCACGGTGACGGTCTGGCTCCTCGGGGGTTCGGCGTGACCAGCTCCGCGGACACCTCCGGCAGCACGCGGTCGACGTAGTCCCGGACGGCGGCCCGCATGCCCACGTCCCGGCCGCTGGCCTCGGACAGGAACCACCGGTGCTCGAGGACCTCGTGGAAGATCTCCGCGTCGTCCAGCCGGTTGCGCAGGTGCGCGGGGACGTCGGCCAGCGTCGGCTCGTACACCTCGGCGCGCCAGCGGAGGGTGGCCACCGCGTCGGGGACGCGGCACTGCTCCTCCTGCTCCAGCCACGTCCGGTAGGCCGCGATGTCGCCCAGCAACCGGCGCGCCTGGTTCTCCTGGACGTCCAGGCCGGTCCCGGCGAACAGCAGACGCCGGTTGTGGCCCGGTTCGGCCACCCGGGTGGTGAGCCGCAGCCGGCTGCCGCCTCCCGGGTCGTCGATGATCTCCACCTCGGCGACCTCGAACCCGAGGTCCTGGAGCCGCCGGATCCGCGCCTCCAGGCGGAAGCGCTGCTGGTCGCGCGGCACCACCTCCTCCCCGGTGAGCTCGGCCCACAGGTGCTCGTAGCGCGCCACCAGGTCACCTGCGGCGAGCGCCGGGTCGACGTCCTCGGCGAGGCAGCCCCGGTCCCGCAGGTCGACGAGCTCCCCGACCACCCGCCCGTAGGCGACGTCCAGGTCGTGGTCGCGCTGGTCCTGGGACAGCCGGTGGTGCACCTCGCCGGTCTCGGCGTCGACCAGGTAGGCGCCGAGGGTGCCGGCGTCCAGCCGGAACAGGGTGTTCGACAGCGAGCAGTCACCCCACACGACGCCGGCCAGGTGGAGCCGCACCAGCAGCTCGACCTGGGCGTCCATCACCCGGCCGGTCAGGTGCGCCCCGCGCGGGTTGGCGAACAGCGCGAGGAAGGACGACGAGTAGTCCAGGAAGCGGGTGACCAGCACCGCCTCCTGTCCGTCCGGCCGGTCCACGACCACGCCGAGGGCCTCCACCGCCGGGACGCCCAGCTCGTGCAGCCGGCGCAGCACCCGGTACTCCCGGCGGGCCGCCTCCTCGGGGAGCTCCTTGAGCGCGAACACCTGCCCGGCCTCGGCGACGAAGCGGACGACGTGCCGCGAGCGCCCGCTCTGCGGGATCTCGACGACCCGGTCATCGCGCCACCGGTCGAGCGGGAGCTCCCAGGGCAGCGTCACCAGGTCGGTCGTCGCCTCCGCAGGCGGACTGAACACGAAGCGCACCGCACACCCCCCGGTCCTCGGCCGCGCGCACCGCACGGGTGGCCGGCGTCGGCTTCATCCGTACCCCCGCGCGCCGACGGCACCCGCTCGATCCGGTCACCGCGAGGGCGACCCGTCGACCAGCGTCTCGAGCGTCGCCCGCGCACCCCGCTCGTGGAGGGAGGTCAACGCCGCCCGGTAGTGGGAGGTGAACCGCTCGTCGTCCACCAGGTCGCCGAACAGGTCGCGATCGGCGAGGAAGGCGAGCGGGTCCTCCCGCTGTCGGCGGGCCCGCGCCATCAGCGAGTCCCGCCTGCGGTCCACGACGTCGATCGGCTGCCCGTCCTCGTCCACTCCCTCGGCGTACCGCGCCCAGCCGGCGACGACCGCCGCCGACCGGCGGATCTCCCCGCCGGAGGCCAGGTTCTCCCGGACGACCGGGAGCAGCCACTTGGGCAGCCGCTCGGAGCCGTCGAAAGCCAGTCGCGCCAACGTGTCGCGGATGGCCGGGTTGGAGAAGCGTTCGATCAGGTTCCGCCGGTAGTCGTCCAGGTCGATGCCGGGGACCGGCCGGAGGGTGGGCGTCGCCTCCTCCTCCATGTAGCCGAGCAGGAACCGCTGGAACAACGGGTCCTGCGCCGCGTCGTGGACCAGCCGGTGGCCGGCGAGGTGGCCGAGGTAGGCCAGCGCCTGGTGACTGGCGTTGAGCAGCCGCAGCTTCATCAGCTCGTAGGGCTCGACGTCGTCGACGACCTGGACGCCGGCGTCCTCCAGCGGCGGCCGGCCGAGGCTGAACCGGTCCTCGAGGACCCACTGGGTGAAGGGCTCGCCGACGACCGGCCACCGGTCCTCGACGCCGAGACGGCGGGCGACCTCGTCCCGGTCGTCGTCCGTGGTGGCGGGGGTGATCCGGTCGACCATGGAGTTCGGGAAGGGCACCTCCCGCTCGACCCAGGCGCCGAGGTCGCGGTCACGCAACGCGGCGTAGGCGGCGAAGCTGCGCCTGGCCACGTCGCCGTTGTGCTGGATGTTGTCGCAGGACACCACGGTGAACGGCGCCAGCCCGCGGTCGCGCCGCCGGACCAGGGCCTCCGTGACCAGCCCGAACGACGTCCGGGGCGGGTTCCCCGCCTGCAGGTCGTGGACGACGCCGGGGTCCGCGGCCTGGAACTCCCCCGTCACCGGGTCGGTGTTGTAGCCGCCCTCGGTGACCGTCAGCGACACGATCCGGGTCGTCTCGGCCGCCATCCGCTCCACGACCGCGTCGGGGTCGTCGGGGGCGAGCAGGTACTCCACGATCGAGCCCACGACGCGCGCGTCCAGGGTGCCGTCCGCGTGCCTGACCACGAGCGTGTAGAGGCAGTCCTGCGCCGCCATCGCCTCGGCCATCCGGCGGTCCGACGGCAGCACACCCACGCCGCAGATGCCCCAGTCCTGCGCCTGCCCCTGCTCCAGCAGCCGATCGACGTACATGGCCTGGTGCGACCGGTGGAACGCCCCCACCCCCAGGTGCACGATGCCGGCCCGCACCCGGGACCGGTCGTAGGTGGGCACCGACAGGGACCCGGCCAGCGACGGCAGGGCCCGGGCGTCGAGCGGCAGCACGGTGGGTCTCGTCACGGCGTCAGGCGGGCAGCCGCAGACCGGTCGACGGCGAGAAGAGGTGCTCCTTGCCCGGCTGGATGCGCAGGTGGACCCGCTCCCCCTTCGCGGGTGGCCGGGCCGGGTCGACCCGGGCGACGATGTTGTCGCCCAGCGGGCCGGAGTCCTCGCGGAGCTCCGGCAGGGTCCCGTGCAGGAACGCGTCGGAGCCGAGCTCCTCGACGACGCCGACGTCCACGGGGAAGGCGCCGGGTTCGGCCTCCGTGGCGAGGTCGAGGGCCTCCGGCCGGAAGCCGACGGTCACCCGGTCCGCCCCCTCCGCCGACAGCGCGCTCAGCGCCGCGGTGGGCAGCGGCAGGCGGGCCCGCCCGAGCACCGCGTACCCGTCCTCGATCCGGAACTCGGCGATGTTCATGCCCGGAGAGCCGATGAAGCCGGCGACGAAGACGTTGGCCGGCTCCTGGTAGAGCCGCAACGGGGTGTCGCACTGCTCGAGGAGGCCGGCCCGGAGGACCGCCACGCGGTCCCCCATCGTCATCGCCTCGACCTGGTCGTGGGTGACGTAGACCGTCGTCGTGCCCAGCCGCCGCTGCAGCGCGGCGATCTGGGTGCGGGTCTGCACCCGGAGCTTCGCGTCGAGGTTGGACAGCGGCTCGTCCATGAGGAACACCTGCGGGGACCGGACGATCGCCCGGCCCATCGCGACGCGCTGGCGCTGGCCACCGGAGAGCGCCTTCGGCTTCCGGTCCAGGAACTCCCCGAGATCCAGGATCTTCGCGGCCTCCCGGACCCGCTGGGCGATCTCGTCCTTGCCGACGCCGGCGATCTTCAGGGCGAAGCCCATGTTGTCCCCGACCGTCATGTGCGGGTAGAGCGCGTAGCTCTGGAACACCATGGCGATGTCCCGGTCCTTCGACTTCAGGTGGGTGACGCGCCGGTCGCCGATGAGGATGTCGCCCCGGTCGACGTCCTCGAGGCCCGCGAGCATGCGCAGGCTGGTGGACTTGCCGCAGCCGGAGGGGCCGACCAGGACGAGGAACTCCCCGTCGGCGATCCGGAGGTCGAGGGCGTCGACCGCGGGCTTCTCGGAGCCTGGGTAGATGCGGCTCGCCTTGTCGTAGGTGACCGAGGCCATGAGCTGTCTCCTTGCGGGTGGAGTCGAGGGGGACGTCAGGTCTGGGGGTGGACGACGACCTTCACCGACCGCGGGTCGCGCCGGCCGGCCGTCAGCGCGTCCTCGGCCCGGTCCAGGCCGTAGGTGCCGGTGACGAGGCGGTCGAGGTCGATGCGGGCGGCCGCGACCAGGGCGATCGCCGTCGGCCAGGTGCCGGCGTAGCGGAAGGTGCCGGTCACCTCGAGCTCGCGCTCCTGCACGACCGACAACGGCAGGGGCAGCTCGTCGCCGCCCATGCCGACGAGCACCGCCCGGCCGGCCAGGTCCAGGGCGCGGATGGCCTCGGCGGTGGCCGCGGGGTGGCCCGAGCACTCCAGCAGGACGTCGGGGGGCCGGGGCAGGTCGGTGAGCCGGGTCGACCGGGCGTCGACCACCTCGGTCGCCCCGAGGTCGCGCGCCAGCGCGAGGCGCTCCGGGTTGACGTCGGACACCACCACGTCGGTGGCGCCGAAAGCGCGGGCGGCCTGGACGCTGACGAGCCCGATCGGTCCGGCGCCCGTCACGAGCACCCGGGATCCGGCGGTCACCCGGCCCTTGCGGCAGGCCCAGAGCCCGACCGACAGCGGTTCGAGCAGGGCGGCGGCGTCGTCGCTGATCGTGTCCGGCACCGGGTGGGCGAAGGCCGCGAGGACGACGACGTACTCGGCGAAGGCCCCGTCGATGGGCGGGGTCGCGAAGAACCGCATGTCCGGGCAGAGGTTGTACCGCCCGGCCAGGCACTGCGGGCAGGTCAGGTCGGGGACCCCCGGCTCGATCGACACCCGCTGCCCGACGGCCGGCGTGGTGACGCCGGGGCCGAGAGCGGCCACCTCCCCCGCCGCCTCGTGACCCAGCACGAGGGGGGACTCGACGACGAACCGGCCGATGCGCCCGTGGTCGTAGTAGTGCGTGTCCGATCCGCAGACCCCGACCGAGGAGACCCGCACGACCACCTCACCGGGTCCCGGCTGCGGAACGGGCCGCTCCTCCACCACCACGTCCCCGGGTCCCCGCAGGACGGCGGCGCGCATCGCCGTCGCCTGCCGGAGGCCGCTGGGACCACCGGAGGCGAGGACGGCGGGCCGGCTCACTTGACCGCGCCCAGGGAGAGGCCCTGGACCAGCTTGTCCTGGGCGGCGAAGCCGGCGATGAGCACCGGCAACGACACCACGAAGGCGGCCGCGCACATCTGGGCCAGGAACAGTCCCTGACTGGTCACGAACCCGGTCAGGTACACCGGCGCGGTCAGGGCCCTCGTCCCGGTCAGGGTCCGGGCCAGCAGCAGCTCGTTCCAGCTGAAGATGAAGCAGATCAGCGAGGTGGCCGCGATCCCGGGCAGGACGATGGGCGCCACCACCTGGCGCAGCGTCCGCAGCAGCCCGGCGCCGTCCATGGCGGCCGCCTCGAGGATCTCGACGGGGACCTCGGCGAGGAACGAGCGCATCATCCAGACCGCGATCGGCAGGTTCATCGAGGTGTACAGCACGATGAGCAGCCAGATGTTGTCCAGCAGGCCGCTCCACTGGGCGAACAGGTAGATCGGCAGGATGCCGGCCACCACCGGCAGGAAGCGGGTGGACAGGAAGAAGAACATCACGTCGGTCCACTTGCGCACCGGCCGGATCGACAGCGCGTACGCCGCCGGGATCGCCAGGACGAGCACGAGCAGCGTGGAGACGAGGCTGGCCGTCAGTGAGTTCAGCAGGGACGGCCAGGGGTTGGTGCCCGTGCCGACGCCGAAGAAGGAGCGGTAGCCGTCCAGGGTCAGCGGCGCGAGGAGCGAGGGCGGGTTGGTGGCGGCGTCCTCCTCGCTGTGGAACGAGGTCAGCACCATCCACAGCACGGGGACGACGAACAGGAACCCGATCACCCAGGCGACCAGCCCGAGGAGGAGTCCGCTGCGCGGCTTGCGCGGGCGGCGGGGCTCGCCCTCGGAGGTGCGGGTGGCAGGGACCGGTCCCACGTCGGTGATCGAGCTCATCGCTTGCTCTCTTCCTGGAACAGCGTCGACACCGTCCGCAGCGCCAGCGTGGCGATGGCGATCGTGCCGATCACGGTGATGACCCCTGCCGCCGATGCGAGGCCGTAGTCGTGAGCCGTGTAGAAGGTCTGGTAGATGACGTAGGGCAGGTTCGCCGTGCCCAGGCCACCCGAGGTGATGACGAAGACCGCGTCGAAGGTCTGCACGATGTAGATCGCACCCAGCAGCGCGCCCAGCTCCAGGTAGCGCCGCAGGTGCGGGAAGGTCATGTAGCGGAAGATCTGCCAGGCGCTCGCCCCGTCGATGCGGGCCGCCTCGATGACGTCCAGCGGCCGACTCTGTAGACCCGCCAGCAGGATCAACATCATGAACGGCGTCCACTGCCAGATGAGGGAGACCTCGATCGACGCCAGCGGCGCCATGGTGATCCAGTCGGGCTGCGGCGGGTTGTCCGAGCCGAACAGGCCCCAGACCCACGTCAGCATGCCGTTGAGCAGCCCGTACTCCGGGTTGAACAGCGCGTGCTTCCACAGCAGCGCCGCGGCCACCGGAACGACGAGGAACGGCGTGATCATCATCGTCCGCACCGCACCCCGGCCGAGGAACTTCCGGTCGAGGAGGAGGGCGATCCCCATCCCGAGCACCAGGCTGACCAGGACGACGACCGTGGTGAGGACGATGGTGGTGACGATCGCCTCCCGCATGTTCACGTCGGTGAGCACGCTGGCGTAGTTGCTGAACCCCGTGAAGCCGCGCTCGTCGGGGTAGTACGCGTTCCAGTCCATGAACGAGATGACCAGCGTGCCGATGAAGGGCAGCTGGGTCACCACGATGGTGAAGATCAGCGCCGGCAGCAGCGGCGCCCGCCGGGCCCAGTCAGCGGAGCGACGCAGCGCCCCGTCCGTCGGAGGTGGCGGTGTACGGACGTCGTCGCGGCCGCGCTCGACGAGGGTGCTCATGACCGCTCCTCCCCTTCGAGGATCCGTTCGGTGCCGGCGGCCCGCACGCCGCAGCTCGGGGTGTCGGGGTGGGCGGTCATCCGGACTCCCGCTCCCGGTAGCGCTGACCGACGTCCTCAGCCAGCTCCTGCCCCCGATCGAGGGCTTCCTCGACGGTCATCTGGCCGGCGATCGCGGAGCTGACGTCCTGCGAGACCTGCGTGGCCAGGGCCGGGAAGTCCGGGAAACCCATGAACTGGATGCCGGGGGCCGGACGAGGCTGGACCCCCGGGTTGTCCGGGTCGGCGGTCTCGATCGCCGTCAGCGTGGGTTCGGCGAACGCCGAGGCCTCTGCGAGGTAGTCCGGGTTCGAGTACGTCGACGCCCGTTTGCCGGCGGGGACCCGCGACCAGCCGAGCTCCGCACCGACGAGTTCCTCGTACTCCCGGCTGGAGGCCCAGGAGATGAACTCCCATGCGGCGTCCTGCTTGGCACTCGCCTGCTGGATGCTCCAGGACCACGCGTAGAGCCAGCCCGAGTTGTCGGTCTCGACCACCGGCGCCGGGGCGTAGCCGATCAGGCCACGGACCGGGGAGTCGGCGGCCTCGAGGGACCCGGCGGCCGAGGTGGCGTCGTACCACATGGCGGCGTTGCCCTGGATGAGGTTGTTCAGGCACTCGGTGAAGCCCGCCTGGGGAGCTCCGGTCTCGCCGTACTCCCGGACGAGGTCCACGTAGAACTCGACGGCTTCGCGGAACTCCGCGCTGTTGACCTGGGCCTGCCAGTCCTCGGTGAACCAGGTGCCGCCGAAGGTGTTGACCACGGTGGTGAGCGGCGCGAACACCTGACCCCAGCCGGGCTGGCCGCGCAGGCAGATCCCGGCCATCCCCGGCTCGGCCCCGTCGACCTGGGCCGCGATGTCCGCGACCTCCTGCCAGGTCGGGTTCGCCGGCATCTCGACGCCCGCCGATTCCAGGACGTCCCTGCGGTACATCAGGAAGGACGACTCGCCGTAGAACGGCTCGCCGTACAGCCGACCGTCGTCACCGGAGAGCGAGGCGGTCAACGGCGCGAGGACGTCGTCCTGGTCGAACTCGCTGTCGGCGGCGACGTAGTCGTCCAGCGGGGCGATCCACTCGCTGCGGGCGTAGATCGGGATCTCGAAGTTGCTCAGCGTGGCGACGTCGTACTGGCCCGCCTGGCTGGAGAACTCCTGGCTGATCTTGTCCCGGACGTCGTTCTCCGGCAGAACCGTGAAGTTCACCGAGATCCCGGTCTCCGCGGTGAAGTGCTCCGCGGTCAACTGCTGCAGGTCGACCATCTGCGGGTTGTTCACCATGAGCACGTTGATGGTGTTCGGTCCGCCGCCGCTGGGGCCTCCGCCCCAGCCCGCGCACCCACTCACCCCCACCGTCAGAGCGGCCGTCATGGTGACGGCGAGTCCGGGTCGCACGCGTCCAGGCAAGGTCGGGACCTCCGCCGTTCGAGTGAAGACGTCGCGCTCATATGAGCACGACGTCACTCAGATGTGTGAAGGAAGTCTCGGGTGGTGGCATGCGTCACGTCAAGGGGCTGTGCAATAGTGAGCCCCCAGGCGCTCAGATGAGCAGGAGATGGCATGGCGGACGACAGGCCCGGGCCGGCCCAGGTCGTCCTCACGGCGTCCGTCGCGCGCCGCTACTACCTGGACGGCCGGTCCAAGATCGAGATCGCCGACGAGTTCGGCCTGAGCCGCTTCAAGGTGGCCCGGCTGCTCGACGCCGCCCGGGAGAGCGGCCTGGTGCGCATCGAGATCCGCCACGCCGGCGAGATCGACGTCGACCTGTCGGCCCGGCTCCGCGACCGGTACGGGCTCCAGCACGCGGTCGTGGTCGACACACCGGACGACGACGCCGAGTCCCTGCGCGGCCACGTCGGGCGGGCCGCGTCCCAGCTGCTCGCGGAGATCATCACGCCGCAGGACGTCCTGGGCCTGGCGTGGGCCCGGGCGGTCAGCGCGGTGGCACGGGCGCTCCCCCCGTTGCCCGGGACCCCCGTCGTCCAGCTCTCGGGAGCCCTCTCGATGCCCGAGGGACCGGACACCTCGGTGGACGTCGTCCGGGAGGTGGCCGGCCGGTCCCGCGGGACCGCCCACTTCTTCTACGCCCCGCTCGTGGTGCCGGACGCCGCCACCGCCCGGGCCCTGCGCCAGCAGCCCGAGGTCGCGCGGGCCTTCGGCCAGCTGCCGCTCGTCACGAAGGCCGTGGCGGGGGTCGGGCTCTGGGAGGCCGGGCAGTCGACGCTGTACGACACCGCCTCCGAGAGCGACCGCGAGGAGCTGCGCCGGCTCGGCGTGTGCGCCGACATCTCCGGCGTCTTCGTCTCGGTCGACGGCGTGCCCGTACCGACCGCGCTGGCCGAGCGCATGATCGCGATCAGTGCCGAGGAGATGCGGGCGATCCCGGAGGTCATCGTGGTCCCCTACGGCACCCGCAAGGCGCTCGCCGTGCGAGCCGCTCTCCGCAGCGGCCTGGTCGGTGGGATCGTGACGCACACGGCCCTCGCTCACGCCGTCCTGGAGGAGTGACGACCCCCGGACGCGGGCAGACGACGACCGCGGAGGGGTGGATGCCCGAGGAGAGCGAGCCCGAGGTCGTCCTCGTGGGAGGCACGGCCAACCGCGGGCAGGTGGTCCTGGTCGGGGACACCGTCCGGCGGCCGCAGCGCCCCACGGGCCCGGCGACCCACGCGCTCCTGCGACACCTCGCCGACGTCGGCTTCGACGGAGCCCCGCGGTTCCTCGGCGCGGACGACCAGGGGCGGGAGGTCCTCTCCTACGTCCCCGGCACGGCGATCACGCCGCCCTACCCCGAGTGGGCCCTCACCGACGACGCTCTCGTCAGCGTGGCTCACCTGCTCCGTGACTACCACCAGGCGGTCAGCACCTTCGACCCCACCCCGTTCGCGTGGCCGCCGACGCCTCCGGCCGCCTTCACCGGAGGGCTGGTCAGCCACAACGACGTCAACCTGGACAACGTCGTCTTCCGCGACGGGAGAGCCGTCGCACTCATCGACTTCGACCTCGCCAGCCCCGGCTCCCGGGTGTGGGACGTCGCCTGCGCCGTGCGGCTGTGGGCGCCACTGCGGCCGGACCGCTACATCGACGACAGCAGGCGCGGCCGGGCGCTCGACCGCCTCCGGCTGTTCGTCGACAGCTACGGCCTCACCGACGCCGACCGGGCGGACCTCGTCGCCGCGATCCGGCAGAACCACGAGTGGTGCTACGACATCGTCGGCACCGCGGCCGCCAACGGCCACGCCGGCTTCTCCGACTACTGGGGCGGCGGGGCCAGGGAGCGGGCCGAGCGGACCGCCCAGTGGTACCTCGCCCAGGAGCACCGGCTCAGGACAGCACTCCGCTGAACCCCGCCGTCCCGCGCCCTGGCCTCGCTCGGTCCTCGACGTCGTCGACCCCCACCCCGCCACGGGCGCCGACCGGGTGTCATGGACGGCCGACCCACTCGAGCACCAGCCGGGGGCGTTCGAGGATGAACAGGTGGCCCGATCCTCGTTGCTCGATCAGGCGGGCGGAGGGAACCTGCGCCGCGACCCACCGGGCGATCCCGACCGGCACGTTGACGTCCTCGGTGCCGTGCAACAGCACGGTCTCCACGGTCAGGTCCGCCGGATCCACGCCGAGCGGTCCCGTGCCGAGGGCGAGGTCGCGGACCGCAGCGCCAGGGCCCTGCTCGAGGGCCTCGCGGAAGTCCTCGTCGAACCGCCGGCGCCACTCGGGGGCATCGAACACCCGGCGATCGGAGGCCGGCATGAAGCGCCTCCCTGCCCTGCTCACGGCCGAGTCCGGATCGGCGGACAGCTGCACGGCCAGCAGTGCCCCCGTGACCCGCGGGGCGTACCGGGCCAGGAGCAGCAGGAGCCGGACGGGCGGGGCCGTTCCCCGCCGCGCGGCGCGCGGGACCGGGAGTCCGGCCGAGACCAGGATCAGCCGCTCGAACCGCTCCGGATGCGAGATCGCGGCGGCCAGCGCGAACCCGCCTCCACCGCTGACCCCGCACAGCGTGACGGTCGGTAGCTCGAGATGATCGAGCAGCTGCCGCAGGTCATCGGCATATCCCGGGAAGGTGGTGCCCCCAGGCACGCGGTCACTGGCTCCGTAGCCCGGTCGCTCAGGCGCGATCACCCGGATCCCGGCGCCGCCCGCGAGCCCGTGCACCCACTGGAACTGCAGCCGCGAGCCGGGCGTGCCGTGCAGCACCACCAGTGGCGCACCATCGGCACTGCCGTACTCGGCCCAGGACATGCGCCGGCCGTCCGCGAGCACGAACGTCAGGGCCGTCCGCGGGGGCACGCCCTCAGCCACTCCCGCATGGTGGACGCGGGCTCCCGACTCGACAACGGCCGCCGACACGGGAGGGGAGAGGCCGGCGAACCGCCGCCGGCTCCCTGACCGCCCTGGACGCGGTAGTGATACTCACCCGCCGGAATCCTGAGAGGTACATCGGGATCAGGCGACGGGTCCCGCTCGATTCCGGCGCAGGGCAGCCATTGATCGGGCGCTCATCGGGGCACCCAGTCCGGCGACGTCGACGTGTCCGGTCGCGTGCCGACGACAGTTGCGGCGACAGCCGACCTGGCCCGGTCGCTCGGAACGGTGACCTGGAGCAACCGGCAGCCGTGGACGTGCTGACGAGATGGACGATGCCGCTGAGGTCATCCGTCGGCCGAAGGCGGCTTGGGCAGCTTCCAGACCCGTTCGAATGCGTCGGCGACCAGGGGCCAGATCCGCTGACGAGCATCCTCGACCGAATCGATTCCATCGGCCAAGGGACCGAAGACCACGAAGTCGTGGGGGATCACTCTGCCGGCCCGGTCCTGCCGCCCCAAGGGATCCGGGAAACGCAGCGCCACCATCTCGGGCAGCGCCACCGTCTCCGCGACGCGACGGCAGGCCTCCGACGTGTTCTCGACACCCGAGAAGGCGGCGTCGTAGACGGGGAGCGGATCCCCGGATGCGTCGTTACGGAGGAATCGAAAGCCCCAGGTCCGCCCACGAGTGGCCCAGATGAGGCTCATCTCAGGCTCCTGAGGAGGATGTGCTCCTCTTCGCCCTTG
Organism: Geodermatophilus sp. CPCC 205506; assembly: GCF_051383635.1. Taxonomy (NCBI): domain Bacteria; kingdom Bacillati; phylum Actinomycetota; class Actinomycetes; order Geodermatophilales; family Geodermatophilaceae; genus Geodermatophilus; species Geodermatophilus sp. CPCC 205506. Next base: position 36,014 of record NZ_JALPKP010000031.1, read on the forward strand.
TTCAGGTCCATCGCGAAGCGGGTCAATGTGGCTCGCAGATGGTCGTGTGTGGCCAGCGCCTCGGAGTTGATCTCTCTGAGCCTGTCCCCAGTCAGCTCGGCCGCTTCGGTCACGCTGGAACCGACGATGTTCAGCAGCTGACCTACCGGGCCCAGCAGCTTGCTCTTGCTCCCGACCAGCGCAGCGGCCAGAGGTCCGGCGCCGCGCAGCAGACTCTCGATCACCTTTCCCGGGATCTGCTTCGCCTGGGCCCACCGGACGTGGCGCTCGAAGGGCAGCATGGCGGCCAGGGGCAGGATCATCTCCAGACCAACGCGCTCGGTGACCTCGATCCTGTCTGCGTCGAACTTCGCTGACGAGAGCAGCAGGAAGTCCTCACCGACTGACAGCGCGTCCCCGGCTTCCACCAGGCCGGCGAGCACCTTGCGCAGTTCGTCCATGTCGTCCCAGGCCTTCTCGATGAGAAGGTCCCTGAACGCGAACACGTCCAGGTCAGGTAGCAGATCGGACTTCGACAGGCCCATGATCCAGATGCGCGGGAACTCGACGAGAGGCTTCCCGTCCGTCAGCAGGTCGTCCCTGAGGGACAGCAGCCCGTTGCGGAAGTTGGCCAGCAACGACTTCAGGTACCGCTCCTCCTCCCCGGAGTTGTCCACCAACCGCTGCCCGTCCACGAGCAGGAGAGCGACATCGGAACCCAGCAAGGACCTGAACGTGTCGACCCTGCGCCGGGCTTCCTCTGATCCGCTCACGTCCTGCTCGAACCACTCCCCCGGGTAGTCGTGCCAGACGAGGCGCAGGGCGTCGAACGGCCTGGTCCTCATGGCCTTGGCGCCGGACGCGTCCTTCAGCTTGATCGAGAAGGAGTAGGACGTCGCGGAGAAGCGGGTGGCCTCGGGCAGCCGCGCTGAGTTCTTCATGCCGAGGTAGTTCCTGTGCAGCCGAGCACCTTGCCCGATGTCGTCCGCCACGACGTGGAACAGACTGTTCCGGAGGTACTGAGGCTCCTGCGTGGCTCCGTAGAACGAGGAGATCAGGACGGTCTTGCCACTGCCGCTCTCGCCGAACACTGCGATGTGCTGCTCCAGCGCTGTGCTCAGTCGCATGGGCGGAGCGTAGGGACCCTCGCGGACAGTCACGGCCGACGGGCTGGCCGCGTGTCCCAGCGACGGGAGCTCGGGAATCAGCTGCTGATCGCCGGGGGACGACCACGGCCTTCCTCAAGGACGACAGGGGCCTGCCGTGCCGAGCACACCGCCCGCCACGCTGCGCGTGAGGCAGGCCATAACCTCACCGTCATGCGCGCTGTCCAGATCACCCGCTTCGGCGGTCCCGAGGTCCTCGACGTCGTCGACGTGCCCGATCCGGTCCCTGCCAAGGACGAGCAGCTGTTCGACGTCTCCACCGCCGGCATCAACTACGCCGACACCCACCAGGTCGAGAACAGCTACCTGGCGCCGCAGGAGCTGCCGCTGGTGCCCGGCGCGGAGTTCGTCGGGACGGCGGCCGGCGGCGGGCCGCGGGTGGTCGGGCTGCTCGGCGGTGGCGGCTACGCGCAGAAGGTCGCCGCGCACCCGCGGCTGACCTGGCCGGTGCCCGACGGGGTGACCGACGAGCAGGCGCTGGCCGTCGTCCTCCAGGGGGCGACCGCGTTCCACCTGCTGCGCACCAGCGCGCACCTGGCCGGCGGCGAGACCGTCGTCGTCATCGCCGGCGCCGGCGGGGTCGGATCGCTGGCGATCCAGCTGGCCCGGCGCTGGGGCGCGGGCCGGGTGATCGCCACCGCGTCCAGCCCGGAGAAGCGGGCGCTCACCGAGGAGCTCGGCGCCGACGCGAGCGTCGACCCCGCCCTGGCCGACGACGACCCGAAGACGTTCACCGCCGCCCTGCGTGAGGCCAACGGTGGCAAGCCGGTCGACGTCGTCCTGGAGATGACCGGCGGGCACGTGTTCGACGGCTCGCTGTCCGCGCTGGGGCCCTTCGGCCGGCTGGTGGCGTACGGGCAGGCCGGCCGCACCCCGCCCCGCCCGGTGCAGTCCGGCTCCCTGATGCACCGCAGCCGGGCGGTCATCGGCTTCTGGCTGGCGCACTGCATGGCCCGACCGCACATGCTCGACGACGCGATGACCGAGCTGCTGCCGCTGGTCGCCGACGGTGCACTGCGGCCCGTCCCCGGCGGCCGCTATCCGATGTCCGCCGTCCGCGAGGCGCACCAGGACCTGCTCGCCCGCCGCACCACCGGCAAGCTCGTCCTCGACCCCTCCCGCTGAGCGGCCCCGCCCGTCGTCTTCCGCGGAAACCGACGGACGGAGCCCCGCGGCGAGGACGGACTTTCCGCGCCGAAAGTCCGGGGCGAGGACGGACTCTCCGCGCCGAAAGTCCGGGGCGAGGACGGACTCTCGGCGCGGAGAGTCCGCTACACCAGGCGGTTGGTCCAGAGCAGGCTGAGGACGACGCCGACGAGGGCGAGCAGCACCCCGCCGCGGACGAACCAGTAGCTGACGTCCCGCGGCTCGACGGTGTACCCGATCTGGCTGCCGAGGTCCTCGTACACCTGCTCGAGCTCCGCGGCGCTGGCGGCCTCGCTGTAGCTGCCGCCGGTCTCCTCGGCGATCTCCTCGAGCGTCGCGCGGTCGACCGGCACCGGCACCCGCTCGCCGTCGAGGTCGAGCGTGCCGTAGTCGGTGCCGAACGCGATGGTCGACACCGGCACCCCGGCGTCCACCGCCGCGTCGATCGCCTGGGTGTCGTCGCGGCCCACGGTGTTGTAGCCGTCGGAGAGCAGCACGATGCGGGCCGGCGGCAGCTCCTCGTCGGTCGCGTTGAGGGCCGACTGGTAGTTCTCGATCGCGGTGAGCGAGGTGAACACCGCCTCCCCGATCGCGGTCGACTCGGCGAGGTCGAGGTTGTCGATCGCGCTGCGCACCTGGCCGCGGTCGGTCGTCGGCGTCACCAGGGTGGTCGCGGTGCCGGCGAAGGAGACCAGCCCCAGGTTGATCCGGGCGGGGAGGACGTCGACGAACTGCTTGGCCGCCATCTGCATCGCCTCGAACCGGCTCGGCTCGATGTCGGTGGCCTGCATCGACAGCGACACGTCGACGGCCATGATCACCGTGGCCCGCTCGCGCGGGACGCGCACCTCCGTGCTCGGGACGGCGAGCGACACGACCAGCGCCGCCAGCCCGAGCGCCACCACCCCGAACGCCAGGTGCCGGCGCCACCCGGGCCGCTTGGGCACCAGCGAGCCGAGCAGCGCGACGTTGGTGAACCGGGCGGCGTAGGCCCGGCGGCGCAGTTGCAGCACCACGTACAGCCCGACCAGCGCGACGACGGCGAGCAGGGCGAGCAGCCACAGCGGGGCCTGGAAGGTCATCGGGACGCTCCTCCGCTGCCGGCCCGCCGGCGGTCGGCGACGAACCGGACGACGTCCATCAGCCAGTCGCGGTCCGTGCGCAGTTGCAGGTGGCCGGCCCCCGACCGGCGCAGCGTCGCGGCGATCGCCTGGCGCTGGGCGGCGGCCCCAGCGGCGAAGCGGGCGCGGAACTCGGCGTTCCCGGTGGGCACCTCGAGGGTCTGGCCGCTCTCCGGGTCGACGACGGTGAGCAGGCCGACGTCGGGCAGCTCCAGCTCGCGCGGGTCGACCACCTCGATCGCCAGCAGCTCGTGCCGCCCGGCCAGACCGCGCAGCGGCCGTTCCCAGTCGCTGTCGCCCAGGAAGTCGGAGACGACGACCACCAGACCGCGCCGGCGCGGCGGCCGGCGCAGCGACTCCAGCGCCTCGGCGAGGTCGCCCCGGCGGCCGCCCGCCGCCCGGGGGGTGGCGACCACCTTGCGCAGCAGCCGGTCGGCGGCCAGCCGGCCCGACGCCGCCGGGTACCGGTCGACCCGCTCCCCCGTGGTGACGACGGCGCCCAGCCGGTTGCCCCCGCGCACGGTGAGGTGGCTGACCGCGGCCAGGCCGGCGATCGCGAGGTCCCGCTTCTCGCAGAGGGCGGTGCCGAAGTCCAGGCTCGCCGACAGGTCGACGACCGCCCAGGTCTCCAGCTCGCGGTCGGCGATCGTCTCGCGGACGTGCGGCACCTGGACGCGCGCGGTCACCGGCCAGTCCATCCGCCGGACGTCGTCGCCGGGGTGGTAGGTGCGGGAGTCGCCGGCCTCGGTGCCGGACCCGGGGACCAGCCCCAGGTGGTCGCCCTGCAGCAGGCCGTCCAGCCGCCGCCGGACGGTGAGCTCCAGCCGCTGCAGCAGCACGTCGGCCGGCCCCTCGCCGAACCGCGGGGGCGCGCCGTCCCCGGCTCCGGGGTCGATCCCGGAGCCGGGGGTCGGAGCGGGCCCGGGCGGTTCCTGTACTGCCGTGGCGGCCGGGCGACGACGGAGGATCACGCCGGTGCGGACCCGGAGGCGTAGCCGTTGCCGGCCGACCCGGGCTGGCCGGGCGCGGGCGGGCCGAACTGCGGCGCGGACGGGCCGGGGCCGGGCTGCTGGCCCCCGGGCTGCCCCGACGGCGGGCCGAACTGCGGCGCGGACGGGCCGAACTGCGGGGCGCCGAACTGCGGCACGGCCGGCCCGCCGGGCGCGTTCGGACCGAAGCCCCCGGACCGCTGCCGCGGCGTCACCTGGGGCAGCGGCACGGTCTGCAGGATGCGCTTGACCACGTGGTCGGCCGGCACGCCGTCGGCCAGCGCGTCGTAGGAGAGCACCAGCCGGTGGCGCAGCACGTCGGCGGTGACGTCGAGGACGTCCTGGGGCAGCACGTAGTCCCGCCCCCGTACCAGCGCCAGCGCGCGGCTGGCCGCGATCAGCCCCAGCGAGGCGCGCGGGCTGGCGCCGTAGGACACCCAGGACGCGACGTCCTCCATGCCCAGCTCGCGCGGGGCGCGGGTGGCCACGACCAGCCGGACGACGTAGTCGACCAGCGCGTGGTGGACGAACACCTGCGTGACCGTCCCCTGCATGCGGACCAGGTCCTCGGGGCCGAGGACCGTCTCGGGCACCGGCGGGGTGGACCCCATCCGGTAGATGATCTCCCGCTCCTCCTCCGGGCTCGGGTAGTCGACGAGCACCTTCATGAGGAACCGGTCGCGCTGTGCCTCGGGGAGCGGGTAGACACCCTCCGACTCGATCGGGTTCTGCGTGGCGAGCACGAGGAAGGGGTCGGGCAGCGGGTGGGTGACCCCGCCGATCGACACCTGCCGCTCGGCCATGACCTCCAGCAGCGCCGACTGCACCTTCGCCGGCGCGCGGTTGATCTCGTCGGTGAGGACGAAGTTGGCGAACACCGGGCCGAGCTCGGTGTCGAAGGTGTCCCGGCCGGCCTTGTAGATGCGGGTGCCGATGATGTCGGCCGGCACCAGGTCGGGAGTGAACTGCAGGCGGGCGAACTTCCCGCCGACGACGGTCGCCAGCGTCTCGACCGCGAGGGTCTTCGCGACGCCCGGCACGCCCTCCAGCAGCACGTGGCCGCGGGCGAGCAGGCACACCAGCATCCGCTCGACCAGCCGGTCCTGGCCGACGATCACCCGCTTGATCTCGAACAGCACCCGCTCCAGGCGGGCCGCGTCCACCGACGGCGGCACCGGTTGGCCGGCGGCGGGGACCCCGGTGGGCTTCTCGAGGGGCGTGCTGGCGGCGCTGCTCACGGATCTCCCTGATGGTGCCGGGTCACGGCCTCCGGGAGGCCGGCGACGGGGCGGCGTCCCCGTCCCCCCGCCAGTGTCCTACACGTTGCTGGAGGGTTCCTGGACGTGCGCCGTGCACCCGCCGGGCGCGACCCTGCACCCCGCGTTCCGCCGGGCCGACGGCCGTTCTTCCGGCGCGTGCGCACCCCTGCCCGCGGCCGCGGGTGACTGCTAGCCTCGGCACTGCGTCGGGCAGCTCCCCCCGTGGCTGCCCGACGCCCTTTCCTGTGCGCCCCGGCCCCGCCTTCAGCCGGTCGGCCGGACGGCGCCGAAGTAGTTCGCGCCGAACCACATCGACGAGACCCGGACGACGTCGCCGCTCTGCGGCGCCTGGATCACCTCGCCGCCGCCGATGTAGAGCGCCACGTGGTAGATCGACGTGTACTCCGAGCCCGACGCCCAGAACACCAGGTCCCCGGGCTGCAGGTCGGCGCGCGCCACGGTGCGGTTCCGGAAGTTCCACCACTGGTCGCGGCTGACCCCGCCGATGGAGATGCCGGCCTTCCAGTAGGCGTACTCGGTGAGCCCGGAGCAGTCGAAGCCGACGATGTCCTGGTCGGGGTCCAGCCCGCCGCTGGGACCGTTCTTGCCGCCGCCGCCCCAGCTGTAGGGCAGCCCGCGCTGCGATCGCGCCGCGGCGATCGCCGTCTGCACGGCGGACATGGTCGGGCCGCCGGCCGTGGTGCTGCCGCCACCGCCGGAGGACGAGCCCCCGGTGGAGGAGCCGCCGGTGGACGAGCTCCCGGACGACGAGCCGGACGACGACCCACCCGACGACGCGCTCCCGGACGACGAACCGCTCGACGAGCCGCCGCTGGCCGACCCGCCCGAGCTCGTCGTCGTGCGGGGCCGGGCGGCCTGCGCTGCCGCGGCCGCCTCGGCGGCCCGGGCCGCGGCCTGCTCGCCCTGGGCGCCGGAGAGGGTCTCCTGGGCCTCGGCGAGCTCGGCCTCCCAGACCTCCTGCTGCTCGACGAGCGTCTCGGCCTGGGCGCGGGCGGCGACCTCCTGCTGCTGCGCGACCTCGAGCGTGTCGGCGGCCTCGGTCTCGGCCGCCACGGCCTGCTGCACCGCGACCTGGGCCGTCGCCTCGGCGGCGGTGGCCTGCTCCTCGAGGACGGTGAGCTGGGCGACGACGTCGACGCGGTGGGTGCCGACGGCCTCCAGCAGCGCGGCCCGCTGCACCAGCTGGCTGGGGCCGCTGGCGCTCATCAGCGCCGCGGCGCCCGGCGACGTGCTGCCCCGCATGTAGCTCGACCGCGCAAAGGCGGCCACCTCGGCGCGGCCGCGGTCCACCTCCGCGGCGGCCCGCTGGGCCGCGGCGGCGGCCGCGTCCGCGGTGGCCCGCGCCGCCTCCTGGGCGGCGCGGCGGAGCTCGTACTCCTGGAGCGCGATCTGCGCGGCCTGGTGCGCCGAATCGGCCGAGGCCTGGGCGGCCGCCAGCTGCGCGCTCAGCGCACCGACCTGGGCCGCGGCGGCGTCGCGCGCCGCCTGGGCCTGCGCCACCCCGCTGTCGCCAGGCGCGGCGACCGCGGTGCCGGGGGCGAGGCCCGCCAGCAGCAGGCCGGCCACCGCCGCCCCGGCCCCGCGCAGGGCCCATCGGCCGCGCTGGGTGGACCGCTTCCTCCGTGCACCGCTGACCACTGGACCGACCCCTCTCCGGGGCGCGGCGACGTCCGAGGGGGACGTCGCCGCGCGACCCGACACCGACAGCGCCCCGGAGGGCGCTTCCTGGTGGGGGGATCGACTGGATCGGGACCGCGGCGGAGGGGGTCCTCACCCCTGCGGGTGAGGGGTCCTGCTAATGGACCTGGCGCTCCGCGGTCGACCAGAAGGCCTCGCGCAGCTTGAACTTCTGGATCTTGCCGGTGGCGGTCCGCGGGATGGCCTCGCGGAACTCCACCCGCTTGGGGATCTTGTACCCGGCGATCCGCTGCCGGCAGTGGGCGATGATCTCCTCGGGCGTGACCTGCTGCCCCTCGGCGACGACCACCAGCGCGGTGACCATCTCGCCCCACTTGTCGTCGGGGATCCCGATGACCGCGACCTCCGCGACGGCCGGGTGGCTGAAGACGGCGTCCTCCACCTCGATCGAGGAGACGTTCTCGCCGCCGGTGATGATCACGTCCTTCTTGCGGTCGGAGATCGTGACGTAGCCGCCGTCGTCGATCGAGCCGCCGTCCCCGGTGTGGAACCAGCCGCCCTCCAGGGCCTCCGCCGACGCGTCCGGGTTCTCCCAGTAGCCGGCCAGGACGGTGTTGCCCTGGGCCAGCACCTCGCCGGAGTCGCTGACCGTGAGCCGGGTGCCCAGTGCCGGGACGCCGGCCCGCGACAGCTTCTTGGCCCGCTCCTCCGGCTCGAGGTCGTCGAACTCGGCGCGCGGGCGGTTGATGGTGAGCAGCGGCGCGGTCTCGGTGAGGCCGTAGATCTGGTTGAACTCCCAGCCCAGCTCGGCCTCGACGCGGGCGATGGTGCGCGACGGCGGCGGGGCGCCGGCGACGATGATGCGGACCCGGTCCCGGCCGGGGATCTCGCCGTCCCAGTCGCCGGCGGCGTCGAGGACGGCGTTCCACACCGCCGGGGCGCCGGCCATGACCGTGATCCCGTGCCGGTCGACCCGCCGCAGGATCTCGGCGCCGTCCACCTTGCGCAGCACCACCTGGCGGGCGCCGAGACCGGCCATCGAGTACGGCAGGCCCCAGCCGTTGCAGTGGAACATCGGCAGCGTGTGCAGGTAGACGTCGCGGTCGCTGACCTGCATGTGCATGGCGAAGGTGACCGCGTTGACCCAGATGTTGCGGTGGGTCATCTGGACGCCCTTGGGCCGGGCCGTCGTCCCGCTGGTGTAGTTGATCGTGGCGGTGGCGTCCTCGTCGGGCTCCGTCCAGGGCGCCGGCTCGGTGTCGAACCGGAGCAGCTGCTCGTACTCCTCCCCGGTCGTGAACCGGTGCTCGGCGTCCACCCCCTTGAGCGTCGTCTCCAGCTCCGGGTCGACCAGCAGCACCCGCGCACCGCTGTGGCCGACGATGTAGCTGACCTCCTCCGGGCTGAGCCGGAAGTTGACCGGGACGACGACGCGTCCGGACGACGGCACCGCGAGCAGGCACTCCAGCAGCCGCGCGGCGTTGTGGCTGACGACCGCGACCCGCTCGCCCTGCCCGACGCCCAGCGCGTCCAGCCCGGCCTGCAGGGCCCGCCCCCGACGCGCGACCTCGCGGTAGGTCACGTCCCCGGCCGACGGCGCGGGCTGGTTCGGCTCGTCGACGATGCCGACCCGGTCGCCGTACACGAGTTCGGCGCGGTCCAGGAAGTCTCGGGTGGTCAGGGGCACACGCATGTCCGGCTCCCGGGTTCTGGGGCCGCCGGGCGCTCCGGCGCCGGTCAGCCGCTCGACGTGGTCCCCGTCACGCTAGCGGGCGCCGGGCCGGTCAGGCAGGGCCAACCAGCCGCGGCAGCGCCGTGCCGATCGGCTCCCGGACGACGAGGTCGGCCAGCCCGTCGTAGGGAGTGGGTTCCGCGTTGACGACGACGACCCGCGCGCCGGCGCCGGCCGCGAGGTCGGTGAGCCCGGCGGCCGGGTGGACGGTGAGCGAGGTGCCGACGGCGAGGAAGACGTCGCAGTCGGTGGCGGCCGCCGCGGCCGCCGCGACGACCGCGGGGTCCAGCAGCTGCCCGAAGCTGATCGTCGCGGACTTGAGGATGCCGCCGCAGAGCCGGCAGGCGGGGTCGGGGTCGCCGGCGTCGATGCGGGCCATGGCCTCGGCCATCGTCGTCCGGTCGCCGCAGCCGAGGCACTCGACCGCGTGCACCGTGCCGTGCAGCTCGTGCACCAGCTCCGGTGAGGAGCCCGCGGCCCGGTGCAGCCCGTCGACGTTCTGGGTGACCAGGGCGCGCAGCCGGCCCTGCCGCTCCAGCTCCACCAGCGCGGCGTGCCCGGCGTTCGGGTGGACGTCGGCCACCTGCAGGTCGCGGCGCATCTGCCAGGCCCGGCGGCGGATCCCGGGGTCGGCCACGTAGTAGGACAGCGTGACCAGCTTCTCGGCGTCCGGGTCCCGAGTCCACAGCCCGTCGGGTCCGCGGTAGTCGGGGATGCCGCTGTCGGTGGAGATGCCGGCGCCGGTGAGCACGGTGACCCGCTGCGCCGCGGTCAGCCAGCCGGGCAGCGGGTCGGGCACGGCACCGGTCGTCACGCCGTCCACGGTATGGCCGGCGCGGCCTCCGGGCAGGCAAGGGTCGCCTCACCTGCGCAGGTCCGGGGTGCGGCTGGGATGATCGGGGGTGGCAATCAGCGCGATCGACCAGCGAGGGGTAGGCGCAGAGCAGTGGCAGCCAGCAAGGACAGCTTCGGGGCACGGTCGACGCTCACCGTCGACGGCACCGACTACGACATCTACCGGCTCGACGCGGTGGAGGGCTCCGAGAAGCTGCCCTTCAGCCTGAAGGTCCTCCTCGAGAACCTGCTGCGCACCGAGGACGGCGCGGACATCACCGCCGACCACATCCGCGCGCTGGCGAACTGGGACCCGAACGCCGAGCCGGACCAGGAGATCCAGTTCACCCCGGCCCGCGTGGTCATGCAGGACTTCACCGGTGTCCCCTGCATCGTCGACCTCGCCACGATGCGCGAGGCCATGGCGGAGCTCGGCGGCGACCCGCAGAAGATCAACCCGCTCGCCCCGGCCGAGCTGGTCATCGACCACTCCGTCATCGCCGACGTCTTCGGCACCCCGGAGTCCTTCGAGCGCAACGTCGAGATCGAGTACGAGCGCAACGGCGAGCGCTACCAGTTCCTGCGCTGGGGCCAGGGCGCCTTCAGCGACTTCAAGGTGGTCCCGCCGGGCACCGGCATCGTGCACCAGGTCAACATCGAGCACCTGGCCCGCGTGGTCTTCCCGCGTCAGGAGGGCGACAGGGTCATCGCCTACCCCGACACCTGCGTGGGCACCGACTCCCACACCACGATGGTCAACGGCCTGGGCGTGCTGGGCTGGGGCGTCGGCGGCATCGAGGCCGAGGCCGCGATGCTCGGCCAGCCGGTGTCGATGCTGATCCCGCGGGTCGTGGGCTTCAAGCTCTCCGGGCAGCTGCCCGACGGCGCCACCGCGACCGACCTGGTCCTCACCATCACCGAGATGCTGCGGCAGCACGGCGTGGTCGGGAAGTTCGTCGAGTTCTACGGCGAGGGCGTCTCGGCGGTGCCGCTGGCCAACCGCGCCACGATCGGCAACATGAGCCCGGAGTTCGGCTCCACCGCGGCGATGTTCCCCATCGACGAGGAGACCATCACCTACCTGCAGCTCACCGGCCGCAGCGCGGAGCAGGTGGCGCTGGTCGAGGCCTACGCCAAGGAGCAGGGCCTCTGGCACGACGCCTCGCGCGAGCCGGCCTTCTCCGAGTACCTCGAACTCGACCTCGCCACCGTCGTGCCGTCGATCGCCGGCCCGAAGCGCCCGCAGGACCGCGTCGCGATCACCGACGCCAAGGCGTCGTTCCGGGAGGCGCTGCCGACCTACGCGCCGAACGGCGACAGCGACCCCGACGACGCCGCGAACGCGAGTTCCAGCGTCGACGAGGCGGTCGAGGAGACCTTCCCGGCCTCCGACCCGGCCAGCCCCTTCGCCCACGGCAACGGCGACTCCGGCAAGCCGCACGGCGCCTCCCACGGCCCGGTGGACGGGAACCGGGCCTCCAAGCCGACCCGCGTGGTCATGGAGGACGGCACGGAGACCGAGATCGACCACGGCCACGTCGTGATCGCCGCGATCACCTCCTGCACGAACACGTCCAACCCGCAGGTCATGATCGGCGCCGCGATGCTGGCGAAGAACGCCGTCGAGCGGGGCCTGACCTCCAAGCCGTGGGTGAAGACGACGCTGGCCCCCGGGTCCAAGGTCGTCATGGACTACTACGAGAAGGCCGAGCTCACCCCGTACCTGGAGAAGCTGGGCTTCTACCTGGTCGGCTACGGCTGCACCACCTGCATCGGCAACTCCGGCCCGCTGCCGGAGCCGGTGTCGGCCGCGGTCAACGAGGCCGACCTCGCCGTGGTGTCCGTGCTCTCGGGCAACCGCAACTTCGAGGGCCGGATCAACCCGGACGTCAAGATGAACTACCTGGCCAGCCCGCCGCTGGTGATCGCCTACGCGCTGGCCGGCTCGATGGACGTCGACCTGAACAACGACCCGCTCGGCCAGGACCCCGACGGCAACGACGTCTTCCTGCGCGACATCTGGCCCTCCCCGCAGGACGTCCAGCGGGTCATCGACCACGCCGTCTCGGCCGAGCAGTTCGGCCGCAGCTACGAGGACGTCTTCGCCGGCACCGAGCAGTGGCAGAACCTGCCCACGCCGACCGGGAACACCTTCGACTGGGACCCGCAGAGCACCTACGTCCGCAAGCCCCCGTACTTCGACGGCATGCCGGCCGAGCCCTCGCCGGTCGAGGACATCACCGGTGCCCGCACCCTCGCGGTCCTCGGCGACTCGGTGACCACCGACCACATCTCGCCGGCCGGCTCGATCAAGGCCGACAGCCCCGCGGGGCAGTACCTGCGCGAGCACGGTGTGGACCGGCGCGACTTCAACTCCTACGGGTCCCGGCGCGGGAACCACGAGGTGATGATCCGCGGCACGTTCGCCAACATCCGGCTGCGCAACCAGCTGGTCCCCGGCACCGAGGGTGGCGTCACCAAGAACCACCTCACCGGCGAGACGACGTCGATCTACGAGGCCTCGCGCGCCTACATCGACGCCGGCATCCCGCTGGTGGTGCTGGCCGGCAAGGAGTACGGCTCCGGCTCGTCGCGCGACTGGGCGGCCAAGGGGACGGCGCTGCTCGGGGTGAAGGCGGTCATCGCCGAGAGCTACGAGCGGATCCACCGCTCCAACCTCATCGGCATGGGCGTGCTGCCGCTGCAGTTCCCCGAGGGCCAGAACCGCGAGTCGCTCGGCCTGACCGGCGACGAGGAGTTCACGATCACCGGGATCACCGCGCTCAACGACGGCGACGTCCCGCGCACGGTGAAGGTGAAGGCAGGCGACGTAGAGTTCGACGCCCGCGTCCGGATCGACACCCCCGGCGAGGCGAACTACTACCGCAACGGCGGGATCATGCAGTACGTCCTGCGCTCGCTGCGGGGCTCCGCCGCCTGATGGACCTGGGGCTCGGCGGTCGCGGCTACCTGCTCACCGGCGCGAGCCGGGGGCTGGGGTTCGCGACCGCCCGGCCCCTGGTCGACGACGGCGCCCGGGTGCTGGTCAGCGCCCGGGACGCCGGCGCCGTCGCCGCGGCCGCCGCGGAGCTCGGCGGGGCGCCGGCCGCGTTCGGCGAGGCGGCCGACCTCGGCGACCCCGATGCTGCCGACCGGCTGGTCGAGACGGCGCTGGACCGGCTGGGCCGCCTCGACGGCGCGCTGCTGTCGGTCGGCGGACCGGCCCCCGGCACGGTCCTGGACACCGCGGAGGAGCACTGGCGGGACGGCGTCGAACGCCTGCTGCTGGGCCCGATCCGGCTGGTGAAGGCGCTGGTCCCGCACCTCGGCGAGGGCGCGGCGATCGGCCTGGTCCTCTCCACCTCGGTGCGCCAGCCGCTGGAGGGCCTGGCCGTCTCCAACGGGCTGCGGCCGGGCATCGCGATGATGGCCAAGGACCTGTCCGACCAGCTGGGCCCCCGCGGCATCCGGGTCGTCGGCCTCATGCCGGGCGCGACCGCCACCGACCGGACCGTGCAGATCGACTCCCGGAAGGCCGACCCCGACGCCGCCCGCCGCGCGACCGAGGCGACGATCCCGCTGCGGCGCTACGGGCGGCCGGAGGAGTTCGGCCGGGTGGCCGCCTTCCTCCTCTCCCCGGCCGCCTCCTACGTCACGGGCACCATGGTCGCCGTCGACGGCGGGCGGCTCCGGACGCCGTGAAGCCCGGCCACACCGCACCGGTGCTGGTCGCCTGCGCGCACGGCACCCGCAACCCCACCGGCCGCCGGCTGGTCGCCGAGCTGGCCCTCGCCGCCCGCCGGCTGCGCCCGGGCCTGGTGACGACGGCGGCCTTCGTCGACGTCCAGCCGCCGACCGTGGCCGACGTCGTCGCCGGGCTGGCCGCCGGGGACCGGACCGCGGTCGTCGTCCCGCTCCTCCTGTCGGGCGGTTACCACGTGCACGTCGACATCGCCCGCGCCGTGGCGGCCGCCGACACCGCGCGGGCCGCCCGCCCGCTCGGACCCGACCCGCGGCTGGTCGCCGTCCTGCACGACCGGCTGCTCGCCGCCGGCGCCGACCCCACCGACCCCGGAACCGCCGTGGTGCTCGCCGCCGCCGGGTCCAGTGACCCGCGGTCGGTCGCCGACGTCTCGGACACCGCCGCCCTGCTGCAGCGTCGGTGGGCGGGGCCGGTGACCACCGGCTACGGCTCGGCGGCCCGCCCGCCGGTGCCCGAGGCGGTCGCCGCCGCCCGGCGGGCCGGAGCCGCGCGGGTGGTGCTCGCCGCCTACCTGCTGGCCCCCGGGCACTTCCACGACAAGCTCGCCGGGGCCGGCGCCGACGTCGTCACCGCGCCCCTGCTGCCCGACGACCGGATCGCGGCCGTGCTGCTGGACCGCTACGACGCGGTCGTCTCCCCCGCCGCCTGACCGCCGCCGGCCGGCCCGGCGAACAGCACCCGCACGGCGTCGGCGTAGCCGGGCGCGGCGACGTCGCCGAGCAGCAGCCGCTGCACCAGGAAGCCGAGCACGAGGGCGAACATCGCCGCCGACACGTGGTGCAGGTCGGCGTCGGCCGGCAGCCGCCCGGCCCGCTGGGCCCGCACCGCCACCTCGTGCAGCCGGCCGCGGATCCCGCCGTACGCGCCGCGGGCGACCTCGCGCACCGCCGGGTTGCGCAGCGCCTCCGCCCACGCCTGGACGGCGACCCGCGTGACGTCGACCGGCCCCCGCCCGGCGACCGACGCGACGAGATCGACCGCCGCCGCGACCGCCTCGGCGGGATCCGGGTCGTCGGCGGCGGCCAGCCACCGGTCGAAGTGGGCGACCGCCTGCCCCATGACGCGGTCGACGATGGCGCGGATCAGGTCGTCCTTGCTGGCGAAGTAGCGGTACACCGCGCCCGCGGACAGGCCGGACTCGGCGATCACCTCGGCCATCCCGGTGGCCTGGAAGCCGTTCTCGGCGAACCGGACGACGGCGGCGTCGAGGATCTGCTCGCGGCGCGCGGTCAGGTGCTCTTCGGAGACCCGGGGCATGCCCGAATCTTAAATCGGACGTTCGTTCTTGACGCACCCCACGCGGCGGAGGACGCTGGCGACCGCAAGAGAACGGTCATTCGTTTTGACGTGGAGCGCCTCATGTCTGCCACCCCCACCCGCTCAGCGGCCCGAGTCGTCCCCGGGCTGCTCGTCCTCTTCGCGGTGCTGATCGCCGTCCTGCTCACCGCCTTCGCCTGGCCCGCCGTGCGGTCGGCGCCGCGGGACCTGCCCGTCGCCGTCGCCGGACCGGCCGCCGCCACCGCCTCCCTCACGCAGGCCCTCGCCGGCGAGCGGCCCGGCGCGCTCGAGGTCCGGTCCGTGCCTGACGAGGCGGCGGCGCTGGCCGCGATCCGGGACCGGGAGGTCTACGGCGCGGTGGTCGTCGCCCCGGGCGCACCGCCCCGCGTGCTGGTCGCGTCCGCGGGGAGCCCGGTGGTGGCCCAGTCGCTGACGCAGATCGCCGCCGGTCTGGGGGCCGCGACCGGCACACCGGTCCCGGTGGAGGACGTCGTCCCCGCCCCGGAGTCCGATCCACGCGGCGCCGGCCTGGCCGCCGGGGCGCTGCCCCTGGCGATCGGCGGCATCATCACCGCCGCGCTGACCTCCCGGCTGCTCCCCCGCGTCCGGCAGCGCATCGCCGCGGCGCTGGGCATGGCGGTGGTCGGCGGGATGGTGACCGCCACCGTCCTCGGCAGCTGGCTCGGCTCGCTGGGCGGCGGCTGGTGGACCGTGACCGGGGTCGTCGCCCTCGGCATCGCGGCCACCGCACTGGTCCTGCTCGGCCTGGAGTCGCTCGCCGGGACGCCGGGGTTCGCCGTCGGCGCCGCCACCGTGGTGCTGCTGGGAAACCCGCTGTCGGGCATCGCGACGGCGCCGGAGCTGCTGCCCTCCGGCTGGGGCACGCTGGGCCAGCTGCTGCCGCCCGGGGCGACCGGATCGCTGCTGCGGTCGGTCTCCTGGTTCGACGGGGCCGGCGGCGGGACGCCGGTCCTCGTGCTCACCGCCTGGGTCGTCGCGGGGCTGGTCCTGTGCGCGATCGGAGCGGCGGTGGCGCGCCGCCGTCCGCCGGCTCCGTCCGCCCCCGCCCCCGCCGCCGTGGCGGCCTGACCCCCGCTCCGCCGGGTCCGGTTGTCCGACCGGGCCCGGCGGACGACGCTCGTCGCATGGGCAGCGACGCCGTCTTCTTCGCCCGCCCGGAGGGGGCCGGTTCCCCGCTCGGGATCGCTCCGCGGCTGGCCGGATGGATGTCCACCGGCCACCCCGACCAGGTGCACGCCCGGGCCTTCCTCACCCACGCCGAGCGGGTGCTGGGGCCGGCACCCGGCGGACCCGGGCCCCTGGCGCTGCGCCTGGACGTCGGGCTGCCCGACGACGTCCGGCTGCTCGACCAGTACGCGCTGTGCCGCTACGTGACCCCGCTGGTCGAGTGGCTCGGCTCGCACGCCGGGTGGGACGTCGCCAGTGTCTGGGCGACCAAGGCGCCGGGCGAGGACTCCTCGCTGCGCGCCGCGGCCGCCGAGCCCGTGCCGCCGCCGTCCGGCGACCGCACCTTCGTCGCCCGCGCGACGACCTCCGTCGGGTCCGCCGAGTTCACCGCGCAGGTGCGCGAGCAGCTGGCCGGGCAGGCGCCGCTGGCCGCCGGGCCGGTCTCCCTGCAGCTGTCCTACGCGGTCCCGCCCGGGTGCAACTGGCCGGGGCTGTGGCAGCCGACCGTCGACGCGCTGGCCCGGCTGCTCGGCGCCGCCGGGGACGACCGCCCCGAGGACCCGAGTGACGGCCGGATCGTCGAGCTGGGTCTGCACCGCCGGGAGGACGGGGCGCTGGGCCACGGGGTGGCGGTCACCGGCGTGCTGCGCCGGGTGCCGGGGTCGTCCCCGGACCGGGGTGCGTCCCCCGACCGGGCGACGCACCCCCCGTTGCGGGGGTGACCCCCTCCCCCCGCTGCGGCTGGGGAGGGGGGAAGAGCGAAGGGACCGTGGTCGTGGACGGGGGCACGACACCGGAGGCACGCTCATGGACCCGAGACCAGAGGTCACTCGCCGCGACGCCCTGAAGGTCGGCGCGCTGGGGGCCGCAGCCCTGACCATCCCGTTCCTGCCGGGCCCGCTGGCCGCCAATCGCGTGTCCGAGCTGGCGGAGAACAGGATCCCCCGGCCTTACACCCTCGCGTTCCGCAGGCCGCCGGTCCTGCAGCCGGTCGGGAGGGACGGCGGCCGGGACGTCTACGAGATCACGCAGAGCCAGGTCAGGCGGGAGATCCTGCCGGGGATCAAGACGACGCTGTTCGCCTACAACGGCACGGTCCCGGGGCCCACCATCCGGGCGCAGCGGCTGAACCCGATCGTCGTCCGGCAGATCAACAGACTGCCGGCCAAGCACCCCACCCTCGACTACATCCCCTGGACGTCGACCCACCTGCACGGGGCGCCGTCCCTGCCGCAGTACGACGGGTATGCCAACGACATCTCGCTGCCGGGCCAGTTCAAGGACTACTTCTACGACAACCTCGAGCCCGGCCGCACCCTCTGGTACCACGACCACTGCGTGGGCCACACCTCCGAGAACGTGTACATGGGCCTGGCGGCGCAGTACCACGTGCTCGACCCCGCGGAGAACCGGCTCGGGCTGCCCCGCGGCACGTACGACGTCCCGCTGATCGTCAGCGACGTCGCGTTCACCGCGACCGGCGAGCTCCTGTTCGACAACCGCAGCGACTCGGGACACATGGGCGACGTCGTCCTGGTCAACGGCGTCCCGTGGCCGCTGATGCCGGTCGAACCGCGCAAGTACCGGTTCCGGCTGCTCGTCGCGACCAACGCCCGCAGTTTCCGGTTCCGGCTCTCCAACAACGCCCCGCTGAACGTCATCGGGACCGACGGCGGGCTGGTCCAGCGGCCCATCCCGGTCAACGAGCTCCTGGTCGGCATGGCGGAGCGGTACGACCTCGTCATCGACTTCGCGCCGTACCGGGGCCAGCGGATCGAGCTGCGCAACATCGAGCCCGACAACACGATCGACTACGACGACACCGACAAGGTCATGGCCTTCCAGGTCGGCCAGACCGTGGGCGACGCGACCAACAACGTCCTGCCCGCGACGCTGGCACCGCTGTCACCGGTCATGGCTCTCAGGCCGGAGCAGGCCGTGAAGACCCGCCGGATCCGGTTCGAGCGGCAGGGCAGCGAGTGGGTCGTCGACGGCCAGACGTGGGACGACGTCATCCGGTCGGAGTTCCGCAAGACGATCGCCGAACCCCGGGTCGGGGACGTCGAGATCTGGGAGCTCGAGAACACCTCCGGCGGGTGGTTCCACCCGATCCACGTGCACCTCGTCGACTTCAAGGTCCTCGACCGCAACGGCCGGCCGCCCCGACCGCAGGAGCAGGGGCCGAAGGACACCGTCTACGTCGGCGAGGGCAACGTGGTGCGCATCATCGCCGAGTTCGGCTCGCTCGTCACGCCGCCCGGTGTACCGGAGGTCCGCCGGGCCGGGCGCTACATGATGCACTGCCACAACGTCACGCACGAGGACCACGACATGATGACCCAGTTCTGGGTCGGCGGTCAGGGCGCCGGGCCGGACCCGATCCTGGCCGATCCGCCCCGGAACCTGCCGGCCCCGCCGATCCCGCCGCTCGTCTGAGACCGACGATCCGCCGCG
Organism: Geodermatophilus sp. CPCC 205506; assembly: GCF_051383635.1. Lineage (NCBI taxonomy): Bacteria > Bacillati > Actinomycetota > Actinomycetes > Geodermatophilales > Geodermatophilaceae > Geodermatophilus > Geodermatophilus sp. CPCC 205506. The sequence continues at coordinate 54,582 of NZ_JALPKP010000031.1, forward strand.
GCGCCGGCGGGCGTACGCGTCCCCGGTCAGCCGCCCGCCTGAGGTCGTTCGCCTCGTGGGCGCAGCGCTTCCGCAGGTCGGAGGGGTGGTGGCCCCGTGCCGTCCGACGGTCCCCGCGCACCGGGTCCTTCGACTCCACCCGATGCGGGGGTGACCGGATCCCCCAGCAACGGCTCGGACCTGTTCCGGATCCGGGTGAGGCTTCCGTGCACGGGGAGTCCACGCCGTTCGGGGAGCACGAACCGGGAGCAGACCGTCATGACCGACCACACGTTCAACCGCCGCGACGTGCTCAAGCTGGGGCTCGTGGGCAGCGCGGCCCTCGCCCTCCCCTACACCGTCTCCCTCTCGGGAAAACGGTTGTCAGAGCTGGACGAGAGGCTCATGCCGCGCCCCTACGTGCCGCAGACCGACTACCCGCAGCCGCCGATCATCCGGGTCGGGGCGACACCCGGCCGGGCGTCGGTGACCCTCGAACAGGCGCAGACGCGGCTGCAGGTCCTGCCGCGTCCGGCACCCTCGACGCGGCTGTGGGTGTACCGCCAACCGGGGATGGTGGGCACCTTCCCCGGGCCCACGCTCAAAGTCCGGCGCAACCAACTCCTCACCATGCGGCAGATCAACCGCCTGCCTGCCCGCCACCCGCTCTTCGGTCACGAGTTCTCGACGTCGACGCACCTGCACGGATCGCCGTCGCTGCCGCAGTTCGACGGCTACGCGAACGACCTCACCCGGCCGGGGTTCTTCAAGGACTACCAGTACGACAACAACGAGGACGCGCGGACCCTCTGGTACCACGACCACGCGTGGCACTTCACGGCGGAGAACGTCTACACGGGCCTCGCGTCGCAGTACCACCTGCTGCCGGCCGAGGGCGAGCCGACGTTCGGGCTGCCCGTGGACGACGAGTTCGACCTGCCGCTGATCATCAGCGACGCCGCCTTCAAGTCCAACGGCGACCTCCTCTTCGACGACAACAGCGAGTCCAGCCTCATGGGCGACGTGATCCTGGTCAACGGCGTGCCGTGGCCGGAGGTCCCCGTCCTGCCCCGGCGGTACCGGTTCCGGATCCTGGACGCCTCCATGTCCCGGGGCTACGACCTCCAGCTGACCGGCGGGCTGCCGATGACGGTCGTCGGCACCGACGGCGGGTTGGTCAGCCAGCCGGTCGACGTGCAGCGGCTGCGGCTCGGCATGGCCGAGCGCTACGACGTCCTCATCGACTTCTCCCGCTTCGCAGGCCAGCGGGTCGAGCTGCGCAACAACCGCGTCGACAACACGATCGACTTCGACTTCACCGACCGGGTGATGGCCTTCCGGGTCGGCACCGACCCCGGCGGGAGCGACGCCCCCCTGGACCTCGCGGGCTGGCCGCGGGTGGATCCCCAGGGTGTGCTCGCGCTCGACCCGCGCAACGCCGTGGCGCGCAGGACGCTGCGGTTCGAGCGCCAGGGCGGCGAGTGGACGATCAACGGTCTCACCTGGGAGGACGTCGAGGACTCCAACTTCGAGAACGCGATCGCCCGTCCGCAGCGCAACACCGTCGAGGTGTGGGATCTCATCAACGACTCCGGCGGGTGGTTCCACCCCATCCACCTGCACCTCGTCGACTTCCGGATCATCAGCCGCACCGACGGCCGCGGGCGGGTGCAGGTGTACGAGAACGGACCGAAGGACGTGGTCTACCTCGGGGAGAACGAGAAGATCCGGATCGTGGCGCGCTTCGGTCCGCACACCGGCCGGTACATGATCCACTGCCACAACACCGTCCACGAGGACCACGACATGATGCACCAGTTCTGGGTCGTCGACGGCAACGACGTCGGACCGAACCCGATCACGGCGGCGCCGCCCCGCCCGGTGTCGGAGCTCTGACGCGGGCCCGGCTCAGCCGGGGTCGGCGCCGGTGGCCGCCGGCCGGCCGGGGTCGGCGGCCCACTCGGACCACGACCCCGGCCACAGCGCCGCCTCGACGCCCGCCACCGCCAGCGCCGCGACCTCGTGCGCGGCGGCGACACCGGAGCCGCAGTACGTGGCCACGGGCCGGCCGCGGGTGGCGCCCAGCCCGGCGAAGCGCGCGGCCAGGACGTCGGCGGGCAGGAAGCTGCCGTTCGCGGCGAGGTTCTCCGTCGTCGGTGCGCTGACCGCGCCGGGCACGTGGCCGGCGCGCGGGTCTACCGGCTCGATCTCGCCGCGGTAGCGCTCCGCCGCCCGCGCGTCGAGGAGCACGCCGCCCGCCCCGGGCAGGGCCGCCGCCTCCTCGATCGACAGCACCGGGAGGCCACCGCCGGTCAGCGTCACGTCGCCCGGCTCGGGGGTCACCGCCCCGCGCTGCAGTGACCCGCCCGCGCGGACCCACGCGGCCAGGCCGCCGTCGAGCAACCGGACGTCGCGGAGCCCGCCCCAGCGCAGCAACCACCAGGCCCGCGCCGCGGCCAGCCCGCCGGTGTCGTCGTAGGCGACGACCGGGTCGCCGTCGTGGATGCCCCACCGCCGCGCGGCCGACTGCAGCCGCTGCAGCGAGGGCAGCGGGTGCCGCCCGGCCGACGGGGACGGCGGGTCGCTGAGCTCGGTCTCGAGGTCGACGAAGACCGCCCCCGGCAGGTGGCCGGTGGAGTGGTGCTCGCGGCCGTGCGGGTCGCCCAGCGCCCAGCGGACGTCGAGCAGCACCGTCCGGCTGCGGCGGGCCCGCAGCTCCTCGGCGGTGACCAGCACGGGGACGCCGGTCGCCGGGGTCACTGGGGGGCCAGCAACCCGCGCAGCTCCTGGGTCAGCGCCTCACGGGCCTCCGGGTGCTGGTGCCAGGCGGCCGGCGTCGACTGGAACAGCGAGATCCGCCAGCGGCCGCCCCCCTGGTCCACGGCGACCATCGTGTGCACCGTGTGCAGGTCCGGGTCGAAGTCGCTCGCGCCGGCCGGGATCATCCCGGCGTGCGCGAGCAGCGCGGCCACGCCGGGCGCGACCGGCCGGACCGACCGGACGACGCCGACGTAGGACGGGGTCTGGTGGCTGCCGAACACCTGGCGGAGGTCGGCGGCGATCGACAGCCGGCCGCGGTGGTGGCTGCCGTCGAAGCCGATGATGTCGCCGTCGTCGGCGAAGCCGGCTGCGACCGCTGCGCCGCTGCGCCGGTTCCAGCCGTCGAGGAAGGAGGCGTAGAGCGCGCAGATCTGTGTTTCGGCGGGGTGCGCTGACGTCACGCGCTGTCTCCTCTGTGCGGTACTGCGACAGGAGTGACGGTAGTGGTCAGGCTGCGCCGACCGTCCGCCCCTCGCCGACGGCGAACTGGGTCCGGTAGAGGTCGGCGTAGCGTCCACCGAGCGCCAGCAACTCACCGTGCGTGCCCGACTCCACGATGCGACCGTCGTCGACGACGAGGATCTGGTCGGCGCTGCGGATCGTGGACAGCCGGTGCGCGATCACCAGCGACGTCCGGCCGGTGAGCGCGGTGTCCAGCGCGTGCTGCACCGCCACCTCCGACTCGCTGTCCAGGTGCGCGGTCGCCTCGTCGAGGATCACGATGCCGGGCGCCTTGAGCAGCACGCGGGCGATCGCCAGCCGCTGCTTCTCCCCGCCGGAGAGCCGGTAGCCGCGGTCACCGACGACCGTGTCCAGGGCGTCGGGCAGGGACCGGATCAGCCCGCCGATCCGCGCGCCGGTCAGCGCCGCCCACAGCTCCTCCTCGGAGGCCTCGGGCCGGGCGTAGAGCAGGTTGGCGCGGATCGTGTCGTGGAACAGGTGCGCGTCCTGGCTCACCACCCCGATCGCGTCGCGGAGCGAGGCCAGGGTGGCCGACCGGACGTCGAGCCCGCCCACCCGGACGGTCCCGCTGGTCGCGTCGAACAGCCGGGGAACCAGGTTGGCGATCGTCGACTTGCCCGCGCCGGAGTGCCCGACCAGCGCGACCAGCTGCCCCGGCTCGACGCGGAAGGAGACGTCGTGCAGCACCGCCGTCGGCCCGCCGTGCTCGGGCAGCGACACGTCCTCCAGCGACGGCAGCGACACCTCGGCCGCCGACGGGTAGCTGAACGACACGTGCTCGAACTCGATGGACCGGTCGTCGGCCGGCAGCGGCACGGCGTCGGGCTCCTCGCGGATCATCGGCTCCAGGTCGAGCACCTCGAAGACGCGGTCGAAGCTCACCATCGCGCTCATGACGTCGACCCGGACGTTCGCCAGCGCGGTCAGCGGCCCGTACAGCCGGGACAGCAGCAGGGCCAGCGCGACGACGTCGCCGGGGCTCAGCGAGCCGGTGAAGGCCAGCCAGCCGCCCATGCCGTAGACCAGCGCGGTGGCCAGGGCGGCGACCAGGGTGAGCGCGGTGAAGAAGGTGCGCCCGTACATGGCCGACAGGACGCCGATGTCGCGCACCCGGGCCGCCCGGCCGCGGAAGGCCTCCGCCTCGGCGTGGGGCCGGCCGAACAGCTTCACCAGCAACGCGCCGGCGACGTTGAACCGCTCGGTCATCGAGGCGTTCATCGACGCGTTGAGCCCGTAGGACTCCCGGGTGATCTCCTGCAGGCGCCGGCCGATGCGGCGCGCGGGCAGCACGAAGACGGGGACGAGCACGAGCGACAGCGCGGTGATCTGCCACGACAGGCTGAACATGACCCCGGCGGTGAGCACCAGGCCGATGGCGTTGGAGAGCACCCCCGACAGGGTCGAGGTGAACGCCTGCTGGGCACCGATGACGTCGTTGTTCAGCCGGCTCACCAGCGCGCCGGTCTGGGTGCGGGTGAAGAAGGCGACGGGCATCCGCTGGACGTGCTCGAACACCTTGCTGCGCAGGTCGTAGATGACGCCCTCGCCGATGCGGGCGGAGAACCAGCGGGTGGCCAGGGAGATGCCGGCGTCGACGACGGCCAGCCCGGCGATGAGCAGCGCGATGCGGACGATGTCGCCGGCCGTGCCCTCCAGGCCCGCGATCCGGTTGATGATCTGCCCGGCCAGCAGCGGCGTGAGCACGCCGATGAGCGACGAACCGACCACCAGCAGCACGAACCAGGTGAGGTCGCGCTGGTAGGGCCGGGCCACCCCGAGGATGCGGCGCACCGTGCCCGGGGGCAGCTCCCGTGCGGCGACCGACGGGTCGCGGCGGAACGACCGCATCGTCGCCATGGAGGTCATCGAACCGTGCACGTCCACGTCACCTCCATCCGTCGTCGGGCCAACACCACCACCCGGTGGCCTGTTCCGCACCCAGGATGTCAGCGACCTCCGACGAGTTCGGCCAGCCGCCGGACCTGTGCCGCCCGTTCCGCGGCGTCCTGCGCGGCCGGGTCGTTGCGCACCGCGGCCCGGAGCAGCGCGGCGGTCTCCCGGCTCGCGCCGGCCGGTGCGGCGGTGATCGCCGTGACGAGCTCCGCGACGGCGGCGTCGAGCCCCTCGGCCGGGACGACGTGGTTGGCCAGCCCGGCCGCGAGCGCCTCGGCGGCGCCGACGGCCCGGCCGGTCAGGCACATCTCCAGCGCCCGCGAGTAGCCGACCAGCTCGACCAGCGTGCTGGTGCCGGTGAGGTCCGGGACCAGCCCGAGCGACGCCTCCGGCAGCCGCAGCGCGGCGTCCGCGGTCAGCACCCGCAGGTCGCAGGCGAGCGCCAGCTGGGCACCGGCCCCGATCGCGTGCCCCTGCACCCCGGCCACCGAGACGATCCCCGGCGAGCGCAGCCAGCGGAACCCGGCCTGGTAGCCGCGGATCCGCTCCTGCACCTCCCCGGCCGTCAGCCGGCCGAGCTCCCCGAGCCCGCCCGGGGTGCCGGGGTCGGTGCTGAACAGGTCGCGGTCCAGGCCCGCGGAGAACGAGCGGCCCGCACCGCGCACTACGACGACCCGGATCTCGTCGTCCAGCGAGTTCCCGACGGCGGCCAGGGCGGCCCAGGTGGCGGGCGTCTGCGCGTTGAGCCGGTCGGGGCGGTCGAGGGTGACGGTGAGGACGGCGCCGTCCCGCGCCGTCCTCACCCACCCGTCGTGGTCCTCCGGGGTCAACTCTTCTTGCTGTTCCGGTTCGCTCCCCCGCGACTGCGGAGCGTCGCACCGGACTCCGACAGGAGGCGGTGGACGAACCCGTACGAGCGGTTCGTCGAGGTCGCCAGCGAGCGGATGCTCTCGCCGCCGTCGTACCGCTTGCGCAGCTCGTCGGCGAGCGACGACCGGTCACCGCCGGTGATGCGCTTGCCCTTGCCGAGGTCCGCAGTGCTCGAGTCGGCCATGACTCCCCTCCGTCAGCAACCGGCCACGGACCCCGCCGGTCCGCTGTGGCTGCTCGTCCCCTTGGCGCCGGGCCCCACTGGCCACGGCATCCCGCGGTCCATGATCACCCAGCACCCCCGGACGCGCGACGCGAAGCGATCACTCGATGCCAGATGCGCTACGACCGGTGCGGGGACGGCTCCGGCCGGGACGGCGTCAGGCCAGCTCGACCAGGTCGGCGAGGTCCTCGCTCCAGCTGTCCTCGGTGCCGTCGGGCAGCAGGATCACCTTGTCGGGGTTCAGTGCCCGCACCGCGCCCTCGTCGTGGGTGACGAGCACGATCGCGCCGGTGTAGGTCCGCAGCGCGTCCAGCACCTGCTCGCGGCTGGCCGGGTCGAGGTTGTTGGTCGGCTCGTCGAGGAGCAGCACGTTGGCGCCCGAGACGACCAGCGTGGCCATCGCGAGCCGGGTCTTCTCGCCGCCGGACAGCGTGCCGGCCCGCTGGTCGACGGTGTCGCCGGAGAACAGGAACGCGCCGAGGATGCGCCGCAGCTCGGTGTCGGTGCTGTCCGGCGCCGCGGACCGCATCACCTCGAGGAGGGAGCGGTCGAGGTCGATCGTCTCGTGCTCCTGGGCGTAGTAGCCCACCCGCAGGCCGTGGCCGGCCTTCACCTCGCCGGTGTCGGGCACCTCCGTGCCGGCCAGCATGCGCAGCAGCGTCGTCTTGCCGGCGCCGTTGAGGCCCAGGACGACGACCCGCGTGCCCCGGTCGACGGCGAGGTCGACGTCGGTGAAGACCTCCAGCGACCCGTAGCTCTTCGACAGGCCCTCCGCCGTGAGCGGCGTCCGCCCGCACGCGGTGGGGGTCGGGAAGCGCAGCTTGGCGACCCGGTCCTGCACCCGCACGGCCTCCAGCCCGGAGGCCAGCCGCTGGGCGCGCTTGTCCATGCTCTGCGCCGCCTTGGCCTTCGTCGCCTTGGCGCGCATCCGGTCGGCCTGCGCGCTCAGGGCGTCGATCTTGCGCTCGGTGTTGGCCCGCTCCTGCTTGCGCCGCCGCTCGTCGGTCTCCCGCTGCGCGAGGTAGGGCTTCCAGCCGAGGTTGTAGATGTCGACGGTGGCCCGGTTGGCGTCCAGGTGCCAGACCTTGTTGACGACGGCGTCGAGCAGCTCCACGTCGTGGCTGATGACGATGAGACCGCCCTTGTGCGCGCCCAGGAAGCTCTTCAGCCAAGTGATCGAGTCGGCGTCCAGGTGGTTCGTGGGCTCGTCGAGCAGCAGCGTCTCGGCGTCGGAGAACAGGATGCGGGCCAGCTCCACGCGACGCCGCTGGCCGCCGGAGAGGGTGCGCAGCGGCTGGACGAGCACCCGGTCGGGCAGCCCCAGCGCCGTGCAGATGCGGGCCGCCTCGCTCTCGGCGGCGTACCCGCCGAGGGCGGCGAACTGGTCCTCGAGCCGGCCGTAGCGTCGCACCGCGCGGTCGCGCTCGGCGTCGTCGGCGGGCTCGGCCATCGCGATCTGGGCCTTGGTCATCTGCGCGCGGAGGGCGTCGAGGCCGCGGCCGGAGAGCACCCGGTCGCTGGCGGTGATGTCCAGGTCGCCGCTGCGCGGGTCCTGCGGCAGGTAGCCGATCTCCCCGGTGACCTCCACCCGGCCCGCGTGCGGGAGCCGCTCGCCGGCGAGCGTGGTGAGGGTGGTGGTCTTGCCGGCGCCGTTGCGGCCGACCAGGCCGATGCGGTCACCGGGCTGCACGCGCAGGGCGGCCTCACTGATGAGGACGCGGGCGCCGGCGCGCAGCTCGAGGCCGGTCGTCGTGATCACTGATCCCAGGGTAGGCGCTCCTCCGGCCGTCGGGCGCCGACTTCCGGGGTGACATCGGCGGCACCGCCGTCCACAGGTGGGTGACGACCCCTCCCACGGCGGCGGCCGCCGGGCCAGGATCCCGGCATGACCTCGCCGAACGGGACGTCGTGGGGCCCTCCGTGCCCGGTGTGCGGCCGGCCGACCGACGGGCCGGGCCCCGCTCCCTGCCCCTCCTGCGGGCTGCCCGCCGCCGGCGAGGCGGCGCGGGTGGTGGCCCGCATCGGCACGACGATCAACGAACTGGCTCGCGACCGCGAGCAGCTGCTGGCCACGCTGCGGGCGACCGCCCGCCCGGCCACGCCGCCGTCCACCGCCCCGCCTCTGCCCACCGCCCCGCCTGCGTGGCCGGCTCCGCCGCCCTTCCCGGCGCCGCCGTTCCCCGCTGCTCCGCCCGGGCCGGCTGCTCCGCTCCCGCCGCCGCCTCCGCGGACGCCGCGCCGGCCGGTCAGCCCGCAGCAGGTGCTGCTCGGGCTGGGCGCGTTGCTGGTCGTGGCCGCCGCCATCGCGTTCGTCGCGGTGGCCTGGACCCGGCTGGGGCCGGCCTTCCAGTCCCTCGTCATGCTCACCGTCACCGCGGCGGCGTGCGCGGTGTCCGCGTGGACGGCTCGGCGCGGGCTGCGGGCCACCGAGGAGGCGCTCGCCGCGGCAGGGGCCGCGCTGCTCGCCGTCGACCTGGGGGCGGCCCGCGCGCTGGGCCTGTGGGGCCTGGACGGCGTCCCCCTGCGGCTGTGGACGGCGATCTCGTGCACGGTCGTCGCCGGCGTCGCGCTGGGACTCGGCCGGGCCACCCGGAGCACGGTCACCTGGCCGCTGGTCGCCCTCGTCGCCGCCCAGCCGGTTCCGCTCCTGCTGCTGCCGGCCGACGCCGTCGTCGGGCCGGCCGGGGTGGCGGCCGCGCTGGGGGTCGCCCTCCTCGACGTGCTGGTGCTGCTCCGGGTGCGCCCCGCCGTCACGCCGTCCGCGCGGGTGCTGGCGGCAGGGTGGGCCGCCGCTGCCGCGTTCGGCGGCACGCTCTCCGCGTGGGAGCGGGGGCCGGTCGACTCCTGGACGACGACCGTCCTGCTGACGGCGGCCGGCGGCGTCGTTCTCGTGCTGCTCCGCGACGCGCGACTGGCCGCCCACCTGACCCCCGCGCCGGTCGTGGCCGGGAGCGCGGCGGCCGTCGCGGCCCTCGCGCTGGCCGGGTCGCTGGAGCGCTTCGGCACGGCGGGGTGGCTCGCCGCGGCCGGCCTGGGCACCGTCCTGCTCACCGCCGCCGTCCTGCTCGCCGCCCGGCCCGTGGCGCGCAGCGGGCTGCTCGCCGGTGGAGTGGTCCTGGCGGCCGGTGAGGCCCTGCTGCGCTACGGCGAGGGACGGTTCGACGTCCTCGCGCTGGTGGTCCTGGCCGCCGTCGTCCCGGCGGCGACGGCCGCCGTCCGGCTCCCTGCCCTCCGGCCGCACGCCACCGGTGCCGCGCTGCTGCTCCCCGTGGCCGCGGCCCTGCTGGCGCGCGAGGACGGCTCGCTGTCCTCGCCGGCCGCCGGCCTGCTCGTGGCGCTGGTCGCGGCCGGAGCGTTCGCCGTCGCCGCGCTCCGTGCTCCCGAGCGGGAGGAGCCGGTGGCCGCCGCGTGCGGCGCCGTCGCGGGCGTGGCCGCGGGCCTCAGCACCGCGACCGCAGGAGCCTGGGGGCAGGTCGGTGTGCAGCTGGCCCTCGCCGGGGCGGCGGCCGGGTGCTACGCGCTCGTGGTCCGACGCCGGCCGGTGGCCGTGGCCGCCGTGGGCGAACTCGTGGTCGCCGGCTGGATCGCCACGGCCGGGGCCTCGGTCGACGCCGTGGAGGCGTACACCCTGCCGGCCGCGGCGGCGCTGTTGCTGGTCGCCCTGCCGCAGGTGCGCGCCGGGGCGCGCTCCTGGGCGGCGGAGGGGCCGGCGGCCGTGGTGGCGCTGGTCCCGTCGACGCTGGTCGTCGTCGCCGAGCCGACGGCCCTGCGGCTGGTCGGCGTGGTCGCGGCCGCCGCGGCGCTCACCGTGGCAGGCACGCTGGCGCACCGCCAGGCACCGTTCGTCGTGGGGGCGGCCGCGCTGGCGTTCGTGGTGCTGGGCCGGTTGACGCCGTACGCGCCGCTGCTGCCGCGGTGGGTCACCCTCGCCACGGCCGGGCTGCTCCTCCTGGTGGTCGGCGCCACCTACGAACGCCGACGTCAGCAGGCGCGCGAGGCGGTCGCCTGGGTGACCGAGATGCGGTGACTCCCCCCGCTCATCCGCCGCGCCGCTCCGCGACCGCCTGGTGCGCCGCCTGCAGCGCGTCGTGAGCGTAGAGCCAGGCGTTGTGGGCCAGCGGATCGTCCGTGGCGAAGGCGGCGTCCCGGGCCCGTTGCTCCGGGCCGTCGGGCAGGTGGTGGTGGCCCTGTCGCCCCCGGCTGGCCGTCTGCACGCGGGCCGCGCGAGGCCCCCGCACGGACTCGTAGAAGGCCAGCGCCTCCGGGACGGTCATCCCGGGCTCCGCCAGGCAGACGGCCAGTACCGCGGCGTCCTCCACCGCCTGCGCCGCACCCTGGGCGAAGAACGGGAACATCGGATGAGCGGCGTCGCCGAGCAGCGCCAGCCGTCCGGACGTCCACGTGCCGATCGGTTCGCGGTCCAGCAGGGCCCACCGGCCGACCTCGCCCGCGGCCGCCACGAGTGCCTCCAGCCGGGGATCCCAGCCGGCGAACTCGGCCGCGAGGTCCTCGACCCGCCCCCGGGACTCCCACGACTCCACCGCGAAGTCCCCGGCCGGCGAGAAGGCCACCAGGTTGACCAGGCGCCCGCTGGAGACCGGATAGTGCACCAGGTGGTGCTCCGGCCCGAGCCAGAGGGTCTGGACCGGTCGGCGGGCCAGCTCCGGCGCGCGCTCCGCCGGCACGAGCGAGCGCCACGCGCACAGTCCCGAGTAGCGCGGGGGCTCCGCCCGGGTCACGGCACCCCGCAGGACCGAGTGCACACCGTCCGCGCCGATCACCGCGTCGGCGGCCACGGACGTGCCGTCGGCCAGCCGGAGCCGGATGCCGTCGGCATCCTGCTCCACCCCTTCGGCGCGGGCACGGAGGTGCAGAGCCGCGGCGGGAACCGCCGAGCGCAGCAGCGCCAGCAGGTCGGCACGGTGGATGACCCAGGTGTCCTCGCCGTACATGGCGGCGGAGTCGTCGAGCGGCTGCTGGAAGAGCACCCGTCCGTCCTCCCACCGACGGAACTCCCAGCCCACCTCGAGCCGCACGGCCTTCGCGGCGACGCCCTCGTGCAGGTCCAGAAGCCGCAGCAGCCGCATGAGGTTCGGCGCGACGACCAGGCCCGCCCCGATCTCACGGAACTCCTGCGCCTGCTCGTGGACGGTGACCTCGATGCCCCTCCGGTGGAGGAACGCGGCCGCAGCCAGCCCCCCGACGCCACCGCCCGCGATCGCGACCCGCACGCCCGTCCTCCCGTCCGTGAGCCCCGCTGTGGTGAGACGACGACGGCCCGCCCGGCCGGCGCTCCCCGCGACGGCTCGTGGCCCCGGTCCCACGAGCCGGGGCCACGGCGCGCCGCGGTCAGTCGTCCGCGAGGACCAGTTCGCCCGTGTCCACCTGTTCCTCGATGAACCCGTACTCACGCATCAGTTCCTCGACCTGGCTGATGTCCGCCGGCTCGCTCTCGACCGCGAACGCGATCGGGTTGAGGCCGGCCGCCACCTCCGGCGGGAGCTGGGTGTACGTGGGGACGACCTCGCCCACGAGGGCTGGGTCGTCGGCGACCATCTGCACGGCGGCGTCCATGGCCCGCTCGAAGGCGGCCACGGTCTCCGGGTTCTCGGCCGCGAACTGGGCGGAGGTCACCCACCCCGCCACCGGCAGGTCCTCGGTCGGCCCGGCGAACACGTCGAGCACCAGCTGGGCCCCCTGCGTGTCGGTGCCGATGCTCACGAACGGCTCGACCAGCCAGGCGGCGTCGACGTTGCCCGAGCCCAGCGCCGTCAGGAAGTCCGGGGGCGGCAGCTCGACGAACGTGACGCTGTCCGGGTCGACACCGGCGTCGTCCAGGGCGGCGCGCGTGGTGAGCTCCATGATGTTGCCCAGCCCGTTGATCGCGATGCGCTTGCCGGCCAGGTCGGCCGGTGCGCTGATCCCGCTGTTCGGCAGGGTGTACAGCCCCTGGACACCGGGCCGGTCGTTCTCACGGACGACCTTGAGCGGCAGTCCCTCCGACGCGGCCTGCACGACCGACACGTAGTTGCTGTAGGCGAACTGCTGTTCACCGGAGACCAGCCCGGGGATCAGCCCGGCACCGCCGCCGCCCGCGACCTGCGGGGTGACCGTCAGCCCCTCGTCCTCGAACAGGCCCTCCTGCATCGCCACGTAGAACGCCGAGACCTCGGCGAAGGGCTGCACGCCGACGCTGACGTCCGTGGTCTCGGGGCCCCCTCCGCCCGTGCTGGCCCCTGCTGCCTCGGCGTCCTCGGCGGAGCCGCCGCAGGCCGCCACGGACAGGACGCACAGGGCAGTGGCCATCGTCAGCGTCGCTCGTGACCTCAGTGATCGCTTCACCGGTTTCCTTCTCTCTCGGGGGTGCTGTCTGGGCGGGGGACGGCGGCTCCCGTCACGCGATCACGAAGCCCTCGTAGTCCTTCGCGGCGACGTCGCCGGCGATCTGCCGGTAGGTCCCCACACCACCGACGTAGGGCATGAAGACCCGTGGCTTGCCGGGGGTGTTGGCGCCGAAGAACCAGGAGTTCGGCGACCGGGGGTAGAGCGTCCTGCCGGCCACCTCGTTGACGTGCTCGACCCAGGCCTGCTCGGCCTCCTCGGTGGCCTCGACCCGGCGGGCGTCCTGGAGCGTCGCGTGCTCGAGCAGGTCGGTGATCCACTCGACGTGCTGCTCGATGCTGTTCACCATGTTGCTGAAGACCGACGGGCTGCCCGGCCCGGCCACGATGAACAGGTTGGGGAAGCCCGCGGGAGCCACCCCGAGGTAGCTGCGCGGACCGTGCGCCCACTTCTCCCGCAGCGTGCGCCCGCCGACCCCTCGGATGTCGATCTTCAGCATGGAGCCGGTCATCGCGTCGAAGCCGGTGGCGAAGATGAGCACGTCCAGCTCGTAGGTGCGGTCCGTCGTCGCCAGCCCGGTCGGCGTGATCCGCTCGATGGGCGCCGACCGGACGTCGACCAGGCTCACGTTCTCGCGGTTGAACGTCTCGTAGTAGCCGGTGCCGGAGCACAGCCGCTTCGTGCCGAAGTGGAAGCCCCTCGGGCTGAGCAGCTCCGCCACCTCGGGGTCGGCCACGATCTCGCGGATCTTGCCGCGGACGAACTCGGCGCACTCCTCGTTGGCGACCGGGTCGACGAGGATGTCGGAGAAGGCCCGCATCATGTACAGCCCGCCCAGCTGCCAGCGCAGCTCGAACTCCCGCCGCCGCTCCTCCGCCGAGACCTCCATGGCCTTCTTCGGGTTCGACAGCTGGTTGTGCCCGAAGCCGGAGACGCGGGCCTTGGCGCGGCGCTCCGGGTACTCCGCCTTCCACTCCCGCTCGACCTGCTCGATCATCGGGTGGTTCTGAGCCGGCATGCAGAAGTTCGCCGTGCGCTGGAAGACCGTGAGGTGGGCCGCCTGGTCGGCCACCAGCGGGATCAGCTGGGTGCCCGAGGACCCGGTGCCGATGACGCCGACCCGCTTGCCGGTGACGTCCACGCCCTCGTGCGGCCAGTCGCCGGTGTGGAACCACTGACCCCGGAAGGTGTCCAGGCCGGGGACGTCCGGCACCTGGGCCACCGAGAGCACGCCCGTGGCCAGGATGCAGAAGCGCGCCGTGACCAGCACGCCGTCGTCGGTGCGCACCGTCCACCGCGAGGTCTCCTCGTCGAAGGACGCCTCGTCCACGCGGCTGTCCAGGCGGATGTCCCGCCACAGGTCGAAGCGGTCCGCGACGTGGCGGATGTAGGCGAGGAGCTCCGGCTGGGAGGCGTACCGCTCGGTCCAGTGCCACTCCTGCTGGAGGTCGTCGTCGAACGAGTACGAGTAGTCGAGGCTCTCGATGTCGCACCGGGCTCCGGGATAGCGGTTGTGGTACCACGTGCCGCCGATGTCGCTGCCGGCCTCGAAGACCTGCACGGTCATGCCGAGCGTGCGGAGCCGGTGGAGGGCGTACACCCCCGCGAAGCCGGCGCCGACGACGACCGCGTCCACCTGCCGCGGCACCCCGGCGTCCTCCGCTCCGACCAGGTGCGTCCGCACCTGCTGTCCCTCGTTCATCCGTCGCCCTCCGCTCGCCGGTCCGTGCACGAGGACTGTGCGGCGCACGTCGCTGGGTGACCACGAGCGTTCTCACGTGCCGAGAAAGTTCTGGTGACCGGGGTCATGGCGCATGTCACGCTCTCGGCATGACCGGCACCGAACCGCGGGACAACGTGCTGACGAGGGCGGTGCGCATCCTCGAGGTCTTCGACGCCGACCACCGGTCGCTCCCGGTCGCCGCCGTGGCGCGACGCGCAGGTCTCCCGACACCGACGACGTACCGGCTCGTCGGCGAGCTCGTCGAGCTGGGACTGCTGGAGAAGGGCAGCGACCGCCAGGTACGCGTCGGCCTGCGGATGTGGGAGCTGGCCTCGCGCTCCTCGGAGACCGTCGGGCTGCGGGACCTCGCGATGCCCTTCATGGACGACCTGCACGCGGCCGTGCGACAGCACACCCAGCTGGCGGTGCTCGAGGGGGACGAGGCGCTGTACCTCGAGCGGAAGTCGGCGCGCGGAGCGGAGGTCGTCAACATCACCCGGACCGCCAGCCGGCTGCCGGCCCACGCCTGCTCCTCGGGGCTCGTCCTGCTCGCCCACGCCAGCGCGGGAGTGCAGGAGCGGGTCCTGGCCGGGTCGCTGCGCCGCATGACCCCGCTCACCGTGACCGACCCCGCCGAGCTGCGGCGCCTCCTGGCCGAGACCCGGTACCGGGGCTACTCGGTGGTGCGCGGCTGGGTGCACGAGGAGGCCGCGGGGGTCGCCGTCCCCATCTGGGGAGCCGACGGCGAGGTCGCGGCGGCGCTGTCGGTCATCATCCCGAACGAGGACGGGCGAGCCGCGGCGGTGATCCCCGCGCTCCTCACCACGGCCCACGGCATCGGACGGGCGCTCGCCGCAGGGTCGAGGTCTCCGACACCCCTCGCGCGCTGAGCCCCGCGGCGGCGGTCCCCCGGCCGGCCCCGCGGCGGTGACCGCCGCCGGGTGTCACCGGACCCCCGGCCCTACGGTGGGCGCGGGGAACCGATGCGCGAGGGGGCCGCCGTGGACACTGCGCCACCTCCGCCGCTCGCCTATCGCGTCCGGGGGCTGGAGTGGCTGCTCGCCGTCGGCGTCCTCCTCGTCGCGATCGCCGGCGCCGGGCTGACCGCGGTGTTCGGCGGCAGCTGGATCCTGGTCGGGCTCGTCGGTCTCGCCGCGGCGGCGGCCTTGGCGTCGTGGGCCGGCGCGGTCGCCGTCCTCCCGCGGTCGGAGGAGGCGTTCGCCACCGCGGCGGTCGCACTGACCGCGGTCGCCGTCGGCGCCCGGGGTCCGGTGCTCACCGGGAGCGTGTGGCCGCTGGTCGTCGTGGGCGGCGCGTTCGCCGTGCTGGGGTTCCTGCTGCCCCGGCCGGCCGTGTGGCCGCTGGCCACCTGGGCCGCGGCGCAGGTGGCGGTGCTGCGCGCGTTCGAGGGGGTGCCGACCGGGCTGCCCGAGGTCGGCCTGGCGGTGGGCACGGCCCTGGCCGGTCTGGCGACGGCGTGCGCCGCGCGTCCGGTGGTCGCCCGGTTCGCCCTCCTCACCGCCCTGGCCTGGTGGACCGCGGGGGTCGTCGGTGCAGTCACCGTGGCCTGGACCGGCGCGGGCCCGGGCCGGTGGGTGTCCGTGGTGCTGGCCGCCGTGTCCGCCGCCGCCCTGCTCGCCGCCCGCGAACGGGCGATCCTGCGGCCCCTCCTGCGACCCCCCTCGGCCGTTCCCGTCCTCGCGGGCATCGCGGTCGGGGCCGCCGTCGGCGCCGCCCTGCACTCCCCCGGCCCGGTGGCCGTCCCGCTCGCCGGCTACCTGGGCGTGGGCGTCGCCTCGGCCGCCGCGGCGCTGCTCACCGGCGCGACCCGCCGGGTCGTGCTGCCGCCGGTCGCCGCCGCCTGCGCCACGCTCATCGTGCTGTGCCTGGTCCAGTTGCTGGCCGAGGAGCGGTGGACGGCGCTCACCTGGCTGTTCGCCGTCACCGCGGCGCTGTGCCTGCTCACCGGGCTGCTCCGGGCCGACGAGCGACCGGCCGTGATCCCCACCGCCGTCGCCTGCGGCGGGCTGGCCGCCCTCTGCACCGTGCCGCCCGGCGGCCCGGCCGCCGCCCGCGGTGCGGCCGTCGCGCTCAGCGCCCTGTACCTGCTCGCGCTGGCCGCCGGGCTGGGCATGGACGCGCGCACCCGCCGGCCCACCGCGGTCACGGGTGCGGCCTGCGCCGCCGCGGCCGCCGCCCTGCTGGTGGCCGTGGGCAGCCGCGGGCAGCTGGCCGCGCACCTCGCGGTCCAGGGGGCCTGCACCACCGCCTGGGCGTGGACGCTGTGGTGGTGGGCGCACGCCGCGCCCGCGGCGGCCCCGCCCGCGGCCGGGCAGCCCGCGCCGGCCGTGGAAGTCGGAGG
>NZ_JALPKP010000032.1:0-70993 GCF_051383635.1 Geodermatophilus sp. CPCC 205506
CTTGTGCCGCCGGACCCGGCGGGCGCCGGGACGGCCGGCGGGGGGCCGGGGAGGGGGCTCGCGGGCGGCGGCACCGGCGACGGCGCGACGGAGTCCGCTGCCTCCGCGACCGGGCCCGGCTGGACCGCCCCCGACACGGCCGGCACGGCGGGACCCACGGCACCGGCGGCGGCGTCCGGAGCCGGCGGGAGGGGGGCGGCCGGCAGCGCAGCGGCGGATCCGGCGACGGGCTGCGGCACACCCGCCGCCCGCGGGAGGACGCCGGTCCCGACCGGCGTGACGACGTCGGCCACGGGCGCGGCGACGTCCCGGACAGGGGGCAGGACGTCGGCGACCACGGGCGCCACGACGTCGGCCACCGGGCTCACCGCTCCGGTCACCGGGGCGACGATCGCCGGGGCGACACGGGTGAGTTCGGCGCCCACCGGCGGGGCGACCGCACCGAGGGCGTCGGTTCCCGGCTCCAGGTCGGGCAGCGCGGCGTCCACGACCCCGGTCAGCAGGGCTGCCGGGGACGCGGGCCCCTCGTCGGCCGAGGCGCCGGACGCTCCGGCCAGCCACAGGCCGAGGCCGAACCCGCCGAGCAGCAGGGTCCGGGCGAGCCGGCGGTGGGGGCGTGCAGGAGCATCGTCGGACATCTCCTCACCCCCACTCCTCGTACTCGATTAGTCACACGAGGTTATGGCCAGAGAGCGGCGGCAGCGCGCCGAGAGACGTCGTCCGAACGGGCGAACTCCGGTCCGCGCCGTCACCCGGCGTGACCCCGCGCCGGGCGACCGCGGCGGCCCCCGGTTGCTGCACATCGGGGTCCGGAACTCCGCGGAGGTGAGGGCGCGGGATCTGTGGGTACCGGCGGCCCCGGACCACACCCGATCGAGAGACTCCCCATGACCCAGCTCGACACAGACCTGGCACGTCCCGCAGCCGCCCCCATCCCCCTCCGCCCGCGCGGACGACGGCTCGCCGGACGGCGGGTGGTGGTGACCGGCGGGGCCGAGGGCATCGGTGCGGCGATCGTGCGGGCCTTCGCCGACGAGGGCGCCACCGTCGCCGTCGTCGACCCCCGCGGCGAGTCGGCCGGCCGGTTGGCCGCCGAGGTCGGCGGGCGGGCGTACCGCGCGGACCTGACCGACCCGCTCGACACCCGCGAGGCGATGGAGAAGGCGATCGGCCGGCTCGGCGGCGTCGACGTGCTGGTCACCTGCGCCGGCGAGCAGCGGTACGCGCCGCTCCTGGAGATGGACCCGGTCGACCTCGGCGACGCCTTCACGCTGCCGACGCAGTCCATGCTCGTCGCCATCCAGGCCGCGGCCTGCGCGATGGTCGGCTTCCGTGCCCCCGGCGACGACGCCGTCGGCAAGATCGTCGCGGTGACCAGCGCCGGCGGGCCGGGCGGCGGCGGACCGGCGCACCACGCCGCGGCCAAGGCCGCGGTCGTCGCGCTCACCCGGGCCGCGGCGCAGGAGCTCGGCCCGCACGGCATCACGGTCAACTGCCTGTGCCCGGGCAACGTGCTGCACGGGACCGCCGCGCGCAGCCGGCGCGAGGTCGCCGAGTGGTCGGCGCACTCGCCGCTTGGCCGGCCGGGCGAGCCGCAGGACGTGGCCCGCGCCGCGCTGTTCCTCGCCTCCAGCGACTCGGACTACCTCACCGGCGACGCGCTCAACGTGGCCGGCGGGATGGCCCTGCACTGACACACTGCCGGGCGTGCGGGCACAGGACTGGGACGCGCGCTACGCCGAGCAGCAGCAGTGGTCGGCCGGGCCCAACGCGCTGGTCGCCGAGCTCCTCGCCGGCCTGGTGCCCGGCCGGGCGGTCGACCTCGCGGCGGGGGAGGGGCGGCACGCGCTGTGGCTGGCCGACCTCGGGTGGCAGGTGACCGCGGTCGACTTCTCCGCGACCGGGCTGGGCCGCGGCCGGGAGCGGCCCGGCGCCGACCGGGTGGCGTGGGTGACCGCCGACGTCCTCGACTGGGACGCGCCGGCGGCCTCGCACGACCTCGTGCTGGTCGCCTACCTGCACTTGCCGGAGGCCGACACGACCGGACTGCTGCGGCGGGCCGTGGGCTGGCTGCGTCCCGGTGGTCGGCTGCTGGTCCTGGGCCACGACGTCGACAACCTGGCGCACGGCGTCGGCGGCCCGCAGGACCCGGCGATCCTGCACAGCGTGGCCCGGCTGGCCCCGGTGGCCGAGTTGCTCGCCGTCGACCGGCTGGAGCAGGTGCGCCGCGAGACCCCGGCCGGCACCGCGCTGGACACGCTGCTCTGGGGACGGCGGAGGGCCTGAGACGTCGTCCCCCGGCGGTAGCCTGCCGCGCGTGATGGGGATGGGCGGGGTCGGTGGTGAGCGGGCGCGACGACGACGGCGGCTGGTCGCCGGCGTCGTGGTGCTCGCGCTGGTGATCGTGGCCGGGGCGACCGTGCTGTCCCTCGCGCTCGGCTGAGGAGGGGCAGTGGAGAACGACATCGAGGCCTGGTTCGCCGCGGCCGGTCCGCGCGAGGAGGAGCTGCGCCGGGTCGACGCACTGGTCACCGCCGCCGCGCCGGGCATCGACCGGCAGCTGGTGCCGGCCGGCGCGCAGCAGATGCTCGGCTACGGCCTCATGCCCTACCGCCCGAAGTCGGCCAAGGAGACGACGATGTGGCCGCTGATCGCCCTGGCGGCGCAGAAGCGGCACCTGTCGCTGTACGTCTGCGCGGTCGTCGACGGCGAGTACCTGCCGGAGACGCGGGCGGAGCGGCTGGGGAAGGTCTCCTGCGGCCGCAGCTGCATCCGCTTCACCTCGCTGGAGAGGGTGGACGCCGGCGAGCTGGGCACGCTGGTCCGAGACGCCGTCGCGGTCACGAGGGCGGGCGGGAACGCCTACTACGCCGCCTGATCAGCCCGGCCGGCTCAGGTGGCCGGTGAACCAGTCGCGGGCCAGCCCGGCGGCCTCGTCGAGGGTGCCCGGTTCCTCGAACAGGTGCGTGGCCCCGGGGACGACGGCCAGCCGGTTCTCGCAGCACAGCCGGGCCTGCGCCGCCCGGTTGAGGTCGAGGACCTGCTCGTCCCGCCCGCCCACGATCAGCAGCGTCGGTGCGCGGACCTCGCCCAGCCGCGCCCCGGCGAGGTCGGGCCGCCCGCCACGGGAGACCACCGCGCCGACGCCGTCGTCCCGGGCGGCCGCCGACAGGGCCGCCGCGGCGCCGGTGCTGGCGCCGAAGTAGCCCAGCGGCAGCCGCGCGAGGTCCCCGCGGCGCACGTCGGCCGCGACCGCGGCCAGCCGCTCCGCCAGCAGCTCGACGTCGAACACCGCGCTCCGGTCGGCCTCCTCGGCCGGGGTGAGCAGGTCGACCAGCAGCGTGCCCAGCCCGGCGGCCTGCAGCAGCTCCGCCACCCGCCGGTTGCGGGGACTGTGCCGGCTGCTGCCGCTCCCGTGCGCGAACACGACCAGCGCCGTGGCACGCGCCGGCACGGTCAGCCGCCCGGGCAGGGACAGCCCACCGGCGTCCGCGGTCACCTCGTCGTCCCGGGGCGCCGGGCTCCCGGCCCGCGACCGCCGCAGCAGCTCGACCACCTCGTCGTCGGCCGTGGGCCCGAAGTCGTCGTAGGCCTGGCCGACGGCGGCGAACCGGTACGGGCTCTCCAGGCAGACCAGCTCGTCGACCTCCGGCTCGATCTCGCGCAGCGACTGCGGCGAGCCGACGGGCGCGGCCAGCACCACCCGGGCCGCCCCGTGCGCCCGCGCGACGGCGCAGGCCGCGCGGGCCGTGGCACCGGTCGCGATGCCGTCGTCCACGACCACCGCCGTCCGGCCCTCCAGCGGCGCCCGGGGACGGTCGCCGCGGAACTGCCGGGCCCGCCGTTCCAGCTCCTCCTGCTCCCGCTGCCGGACGTCGGCCAGGGTCTGCTCGGCGACGCGGCCCATGCGCAGCACGTCGTCGTTGACCACCACGACGCCGTCCTCGCCGACCGCCCCCATGGCCAGCTCCGGGCGCTGCGGCAGGCCGAGCTTGCGGACCAGGATCACGTCCAGCGGCGCACCGAGGGCGCGGGCCACCTCGGCGGCGACCGGCACGCCGCCGCGGGGCAGGCCCAGCACGACGACCTCGGGCCCGGCCATCGACGCCAGCCGGCGGCCCAACTGGGCCCCGGCGTCCCTGCGGTCGGCGAACGGCACGCGCCACCTCCTCCGCTGCCGTGCCCATGCTCCGCGCACGGGCCCGGGGAGACCAGAGGCCGGTGCCCCGCGGCGGCCGGATCGGGCCGCCGGGGACCTAGGTCCCTGGTGCCGCCTCCGGGCGCCCGCAACCCTGGGTGGCGTCCGATGCCGACCGGTGTCGACCACGACCCCACCGGCACGCCCCCTTGGAGGGCCCACCGCATGACGCTGACCGACGATCCCGCCGTCGACCAGGCCGTCGCCCGACTCGCTGACGAGTTCCGGGCGCGCCTGCGGCCGCAGGTGATCGGCACCGTGGTCCGCAACAGCCGACGGGACCTCAGCGGAGTACCGGCCACCGCGCTGCCGGAGCTGGTCGAGCGCCTGGCGCGGGCGCGGCTGGAGGCCCAGAGCTGAGCCGCGCGGGTCGGATCCGCCGGAGGGGTTGACCTCGAGCGCGCTCGAACTCCTTCGATGACGGCGTGCGCGCCATCCGACTCCACGCCTTCGGTCCCGCCGGCAACCTGGTCCTCGACGAGCTGCCCGACCTGCACCCGGACCCCGGTCAGGTCCGGGTCGCGGTGGCGGCCAGCGGCGTCCACCTGCTCGACACCACGCTGCGCCGGGGAGAGCCCGGCCCCGTCCCGCTCCCCGAGCTGCCGACCGTCCCCGGCCGGGAGGTCGCGGGCCGCGTGGACGCGGTCGGCGACGGCGTCGACGCCGCCTGGCTCGGCGCGCGCGTGGTCGCCCACCTGGGCGCGGTCCCGGGCGGGTACGCCGAGCAGGCGGTCACCGCGGTCGGCTCGCTGTTCCGCGTGCCCGACGACGTGGGTGCCGACGCCGCGGTCGCCGCCGTCGGCACCGGCCGCACCGCCCAGGGCATCCTGGAGCTCGAGCCGCCGTCCGCCGACGACGTCGTCCTGGTGCCGTCCGCGGCCGGCGGGCTGGGCTGGCTGCTTGTGCAGGCCGCCCGGGACGCCGGCGCCACCGTGGTGGCCGCCGCCCGCGGGGAGGCGAAGCTGGCGCGGCTGGCCGACCTCGGTCCGGACCTGCTGGTCGACTACGGCGACCCGGGCTGGGCGGCCGCCGTCCGCGCGGCCGTGGGCGGGGTGAGCCTCGTCTACGACGGCGTCGGCGGCGAGGTGGGCCGGACCTGCCTGGAGCTGCTCCGCCCCGGCGGGCGGCAGGTGCTGTTCGGGTTCTCCGCGGGCCGGCCGACCGCCTTCGACACCTCCGACGTGGTCGCCCGCGGGATCTCGGTGGGCTGGAGCCTCGGCCCGCGGATGGCGGCGCTCCCCGGCGGCATCCCGGGCCTGGCCGGGCGGGCACTGGAGCGGGTCGCCTCCGGGGCGTGGTCGCCGCTGGTCACCGCCTACCCGCTCGCCCGGGCGGCCCGGGCGCACGAGGACCTCGAGCAGCGGCGGGCCATGGGCAAGGTGGTGCTCCGACCCGGGGAGTGACGCGGTTGCCGGTCGCCGGAGGATGGCGGGGTGGGCTACGTCGACGTGATCGGGATCCGGCACACCCTCCCCGACGGTCGGGTGCTGCTCGACGACGTCTCCTTCCGCATCGGGGACGGGGCGCGCGCCGCGCTGGTGGGGGAGAACGGCGCGGGCAAGACCACGCTGCTGCGGATCATCGCCGGCGACCTGACCCCGGAGGCCGGCTCGATCGCCCGGACCGGCGGCCTCGGCGTGATGCGGCAGTTCATCGGCTCCGTCCGCGACGACAGCACGGTCCAGCGGATGCTCATCGACCTCTCGCCACCCGCCGTCCGGGCGGCCTGGGACACGCTGGAGTCCGCCGAGCTCACGCTCATGGAGACCGATGACGAGCGTTCGCAGATGGCCTACGCCGACGCGCTCGCGCAGTGGGGTGACGCGGGCGGCTACGACGCCGAGGTCACCTGGGACACGGTCACGGTCGCCGCCCTCGGCGTTCCCTACGACCGCTGCAAGTACCGCGAGCTGTCGACGCTCTCCGGTGGGGAGCAGAAGCGGCTGGCGCTCGAGGCGCTGCTGCGCGGTCCCGACGAGGTGCTGCTGCTGGACGAGCCGGACAACTACCTCGACGTGCCCGGCAAGCGGTGGCTCGAGGAGCGGCTGCTCGACACCCGCAAGACCGTCGTGTTCGTCAGCCACGACCGGGAACTGCTCGCGCGGGTGGCCGACCGGGTGGTCACCGTCGAGGGCGGGACGGCGTGGGTGCACGGCGGCGGCTTCGTCAGCTACCACGCGGCCCGGACGGCGCGGCACGAGCGGCTGGCCGAGCTGCGGCGACGGTGGGACGAGGAGCACCAGCGGCTGATCGACCTGGTGCGCACCCTGCAGCAGCAGGCCGCCAACTCACCGGACATGGCCAACCGGTACCACGCGATGCAGACCCGGCTGGCGAAGTTCGAGGCGGCCGGCCCGCCGCCGGAGCGCCCGCCGGAGCAGAAGGTGGCGATGCGCCTGCGGGGCGGGCGCACCGGCGTCCGGGCGGTGATCGCCGAGCAGTTGGAGCTGACCGGGCTGATGCGGCCGTTCGACCTGGAGGTCTGGTACGGCGACCGGGTCGGCGTCCTGGGCGCCAACGGTGCGGGCAAGTCGCACTTCCTGCGGCTGTTGGCCGGTCAGGACGTCGCGCACACCGGCGCGTGGCGGCTGGGCGCCCGGGTGGTGCCGGGGTTCTTCGCGCAGACCCACGCCCATCCGGAGTGGCAGGAGCGCACGCTGGTCGACCTGCTCTGGCACGGCGAGCCGGGTCGTCCCGGCGTCGACCGCGGCCGCGCGATGGCGGCCCTCCGGCGCTACGGCCTGGCCGACTCCGGCGACCAGCTGTTCCGCACCCTCTCCGGCGGGCAGCAGGCGCGCTTCCAGGTGCTGCTGCTGGAGCTCTCGGGCGCCACGCTGCTGCTGCTCGACGAGCCGACCGACAACCTCGACGTGCTGTCGGCCGAGGCGCTGGAGGAGGCGCTCGAGGCGTTCGACGGGACGGTGCTGGCGGTCACCCACGACCGGTGGTTCGCCCGCTCCTTCGACCGCTTCCTCGTGTTCGGTGCCGACGGGCGGGTCTACGAGTCGGCCGAGCCGGTGTTCGACGAGACCCGGGTGCAGCGCGCCCGCTGATCGGCCGCCGTCGTTCCGCCGGCTCTCTTCCGCGTTGATCATGGGGATCCGGAACCTCGTTCCGGCGGGTCTGCCTGTGTCGCCGGGGAGAAGCCCATGATCAACGGGGGGCGGGGCACGGGTGTCAGGGTGGCTTGACAGTCAGGGTGGCCTGACGGACGCTGGGTCATGGCCGACATCGACGTCCTGGACCGCGAACTGACGCTCGCCGCCGCCGTCCGCCGGTACGAGGAGTTGCGCACGCGTGACTCGCTGGCCGACCCCGACGACCCCGGCGGCCCGCGGCCGCTCGGCCGCGCCGACGCCCTGGAGCTGCTGGCCCTCGGGGAGGTGATCGCCCGCAAGGCCGGGCAGGGGCGGCAGCTGACCGTCCGGACGGCGCGGGTGGCCGGCGCCTCCTGGGCCGAGATCGGGCAGGCGCTGGGCACCACGCGCCAGTCGGCGTGGGAGGCGCACCGCCGCTGGATCGACGGGCAGGTGCGCCAGCACGGCACGGTCGGCGCGATCGGCTTCGACGAGGACGACGCCGCGGCCGCCCGCGCGCTGGCGGGCGCCGACGCAGACTGAGGCTCGCTCAGCCGAAGGCCCGGCCCTCCCCGCGGTAGGTCGGGACGGCGCCGGTGAGGGCGTCCCCGGCCAGGGTGTGCAGCACGTCGACGTGCTCGCACAGCTCACCGGCCTTGGCGTGCCGGAACCAGACGCGGTCGCCGACGCCCAGCCGCTGCGCGGCCCGTCCGTGCAGCGGGGTCTGCACCTCACCGGCGCCCTCGGTGGCCAGCAGCCGCAACCCCGCCGGGTACACCGGGCGGGGCAGCCGGTCGGTGCCCGCCGGCCCGGACGCCACCCACCCGCCCCCGGCGACGGTCACGGTGCCCGGCGCCGGCACGCGGGTCACCGGCAGCGCGAACAGGCCGGCCGGGCGGGCGCTGAACGCCCGGTAGCCGTCGAACAGGGTGGGAGCGTAGAGGCCGGAGCCGGCGGCGCACTCGGTCACCGCCGGGTCGGCCGCGGTGCGCTCGAGGCTGCCGGTGCCCCCGCCGTTGACGAACTCCAGCGGCGCCACGGCGGCGACCGCGGCCACCACCGCGGCCCGCCGCTCGGCCAGCTCCCAGGCCGACAGCGCCTGCAGCCCGCGCACGACCAGCCCGCGCACCGGCCGGCGGGTGGGCGCGTCCGGCACGCCGGCGATCTGCGCCTCGTAGGCCATGACGCCGACCAGCGCGAACCCGGGGCGCGCGGCCACGGCGCGGGCCAGCGCCGCCGCCTGCGGCGGGTCGTGGACCGGAGAGCGGCGCACGCCCACGTGCACCCGGCCACCGGCGGCCCGCAGCGAGGCGTCGACGTCCAGGCAGACCCGGACCGGCGGACGCCGGCCGGGCGCGGCGACGGCGTCGACGACGTCGAGGTGGTCGACCGAGTCGATCATCAGCGTCACCCGCCCGGCCGCCGCCGGGTCGGCCAGCAGGGCGCGCAGCGCCGCCCGGTCGACCGTCGGGTAGCCGACGACGGCGTCGGTGGTGACCGGGTCGTCGCCGCCGGTCAGCCAGAGCGCCTCGGCCAGCGCGTAGGCGAGCACGCCGGCGAAGCCCGGCCGGGCCAGCACCCGGCGCAGCACGGCGCGGCAGCGGACGGACTTGCTGGCCACCCGGACCGGCCGGCCGGCGGCCCGGCGGACCAGGTCCGCGGCGTTGGCGTCCAGGGCGTCGAGGTCGACCACGGCCAGCGGCGGGTCGAGCTCGACGGTCGCCCGGTCCAGCCGGGCGCGGGCGGCCTCGGTGGACGGGGGGACGGTGCGCACCCGCGCGAGGGTCGCCGCCCGACAGCGGAGGGTCAACCCCCTTGCTGGGCCGTTGACCTGGGCTGTCGCCGCCGTGCAGAGTTCCTGCGACCGATCGGAGGAGGACCGGGTGACGGGGAGTGCGGTGCCCGGTGCTCCAGCGCGCTGGCGGAACTGGGCGGGCAACGAGCGCGCCGAGGTGGACGTGGTGCACGCCGCCTCGGTGGACGAGGTCGCCGCCGTCCTCACCGCCGCCGCGCGCGCTGGCCGGCGGGTGCGCCCGATCGGCTGCAGCCACTCCTTCTCCGCCATCGGGCGGCCGGAGGACGTGCAGCTGGTGCTCGACGAGCTGTGCGGGATCGCGGTCGGCGAGGACGGGCTGGTCACCGTCGGCGCCGGGACGCCGCTCTACCGCCTCAACGCCGAGCTCGCCCGGACCGGCTGGGCGCTGACCAACCTCGGCGACGTCGACCGGCAGACCGTCGCCGGTGCGCTGGCCACCGGCACGCACGGCACCGGCGCCCGCTTCGGCGGGCTGGCCACGCAGGTGCGGGGGCTCGAGCTGGTCACCCCGGACGGCGCGGTGCTGCACTGCGACCGCGAGAGCCACCCCGAGGTCTTCACCGCCGCCCGGGTGGGGCTCGGCGCCCTCGGCGTGGTCACCGCGGTGACCCTGCAGTCCGAGCCGGCGTTCGCGCTGCACGCGGTCGAGGGGCCGGGACGGCTGTCGACGGCGCTGCGCGGCTTCGAGGACCTGATGACCTGCACCGACCACGTCGAGTGCTACTGGTTCCCGCACACCGACGCGACGCTGGTCAAGTGCAACACCCGGGTGCCGCTGGCCGAGGGGCTGGACCCGCTGCCCCGCTGGCGGGCGGTGTGGGACGACGAGATCCTCGCCAACGCCGCCTTCGCCGGGGTGGTCGCCGCCGGCCGCCGGGTGCCGGCGCTGGTGCCGCCGCTGGCCCGCGTCTCCGCCCGCGCGCTCGGCCCGCGCAGCTGGACCGACCACTCGCACCGGGTGTTCGTCAGCCGGCGGCGGGTGCGCTTCCTGGAGATGGAGTACGCCGTGCCGCGCGCCGCGGCTCCCAACGTGCTGGCCGAGCTGCGCCGGGTCCACGAGGCCGGCGACTGGCGCACGGCCTTTCCCGTGGAGGTCCGGCTGGCCGCCGCCGACGACATCCCGCTGTCGACGGCGTCCGGTCGCGACACCGCCTACATCGCCGCCCACGTCCCGGCCGGCACCGACCCGGGCCCCTGGTTCACCGCCCTGGAGGCGATCGCCGGGGAGGTCGGGGGGCGGCCGCACTGGGGCAAGCTGCACGGCCTGGACGCCGACGTCCTGCGGCAGCGCTATCCCCGCTTCGACGAGTTCCTCGCCGTCCGGGACCGGCTGGACCCCACCGGCGTGCTCGCCAACGCCCACCTCGACCGGGTGCTGGGGCCGGCGCCGGGCCGCTGACCCGTCGCTATGCGGGGGTGCTGCCCACCTCGGCGAGCCGCGCCTCGTTCGCCGGTGCCGGCTGCCGGCGGCCGACCGACCGGGCGAGGACGGCGATGCCGGCGCCGACCACCGCGACGACGGCGCCGACCCACATCGGGGCGGTGTAGCCGAACCCCGCGGTCAGCACGAGGGCGCCCAGTCCTGCGCCGAGGGCGTTCGCCACGTTGAACGCACCCTGGTTGGCCGCCGACACCAGGCTGCCGCCGCGCACCTGCGCCGCCTCGATGACGCCGTTCTGCACGACCGGGCCGAGGGAGAAGGCGATGGTGCCGAAGAGGACCAGCAGCGCGACCGCGG
The DNA here is from genome assembly GCF_051383635.1 of Geodermatophilus sp. CPCC 205506. Classification (NCBI taxonomy): domain Bacteria; kingdom Bacillati; phylum Actinomycetota; class Actinomycetes; order Geodermatophilales; family Geodermatophilaceae; genus Geodermatophilus; species Geodermatophilus sp. CPCC 205506. The sequence goes on from NZ_JALPKP010000032.1 coordinate 10,830, forward strand.
CGACCGGGGTGCGGGCGAGGAAGACGAGCGCGACCAGGACGACGGCCGTGCCGAGCAGCCCGACCGCGACGAAGGAGAAGCCGTAGCGGTCACCGAAGCGGCCGCCGAGCAGGGTGCCCACGGTGGTGCCGACGCCGAAGAGCGCGAGCACGGGGGTCACCCACGCCTCGGGGATGCCGCCGAGCTCGGTGAGGATCGGGCTGACGTAGCTGTAGACGGCGAACAGCGCGGCGAACCCGACCATGGTCAGGCCCAGCACCAGCCACACCTGACCGCGGCGGAACGCGGCCAGCTCGGCGCGCAGGTCCCCGGGCTCGCCGACGTCCCCCGGCATCCAGGCCAGCAGGCCGGCGATCGTGACCAGGCCGATGACCGCGACCGCGCCCAGGACCAGCCGCCAGCTGGCCTGCTGGGCGACGAAGGTGCCGAGCGGGACGCCGATGACGTTGGCCAGCGTCAGCCCGACCATCATCAGCGAGATCGCCCGGGTGGCCCTCTCGGGTGCGACCAGCCGGCGGGCGGCCACCGCGCCGACGCCGAAGAACGAGCCGTGCGCGAGGGCGGTGAGCACGCGGGCGGCCGCCAGCGTCTCGTAGGTGGGCGCCAGCGCCGACAGCGCGTTGCCGACGACGAACACCACCATGAGGCCGACCAGCGTCTGCCGGGGCGAGAAGCGCACCCCGAGCGCGGTCAGCGTCGGGGCGCCGACGACGACGCCGATGGCGTAGGCGGAGATGAGCATGCCGACGGCGGACACCGAGACGCCGAGACCGTCGGCGATCTGGGGCAGCATGCCCATCACGACGAACTCGGTGGTGCCGATGCCGAAGGCGCCGACGGCGAGGGCGAGCAGGGCGCGGGGCACGGGAGCGGCTCCAGGGACGCGGGCACGGACGAGTGGGGCGGACTGCGTCGTCCTGCCGGGGGTCCCGGCGCACAGGACCCTCTCGGAGCCAAGGCGGCGTCCCGGGGGGACATGCCCGGGACGCCGCGTGGGTCTGCTCACACGGGCGCCCGCCCGCGGGAGGGCGCCCGGGGACGGTCAGGGCTTGAGCAGCACCTTGACCGTGCCGTCCTTCTTCTCGCGGAAGTTCGCGTACGCCTCGGGCGCCTGCTCCAGCGGCACCCGGTGGGTGGCGAAGTCGTCCACGCCGAGCGGATCGCCCTCGGTCAGCAGCGGCAGGATGTCGGGGACCCAGCGCCAGACGTTGGCCTGCCCCATGCGCAGCTGGATCTGCTTGTCGAACATCCGCATCAGTGGCAGCGGGTCGGTGGCCCCGCCGTAGACGCCGGACAGCGAGATGGTCCCGCCGCGGCGGACCGCGTCGATCGCCGTGGTCAGCGCCGCCAGCCGGTCGACGCCGGCCACCTGCATGACCTTCTCCATGATGGCGTCGGGCACGACCGCGGTGGCCTTCTGCGCGAGCGCGGCCAGCGGCGAGCCGTGCGCCTCCATCCCGACCGCGTCGATGACCGCATCGGCGCCGCGGCCCTCGGTGGCCTCCTGGATGGCGCGCACGACGTCCTTCCTGTCCGTCGTCCGGATCACCTCGGTCCCGCGGGCGGTGGCCCGCTGGATCCGCTCCGGGACGACGTCGGAGGCGTACACCTTCTCGATGCCCAGGTGGTGGGCGATGCGGGTGCACATGTCGCCGATCGGCCCGAGCCCGAGGACGAGCAGCGTGCCGCCGGGGGGCACCGCGGCGTACTGCACGGCCTGCCACGCGGTCGGCACGACGTCGGAGAGGTAGACGAAGCGGTCGTCGGGCAGGCCCTCGGGCACCTTGATCGGCAGCGTGTTGCCGAAGGGCACCCGCAGGTACTCGGCCTGGCCGCCGGGCACCTGGCCGTAGAGCTTGGTGTAGCCGAACAGCGAGGCACCGAAGCCCTGGTCGCGGTTCTGCGTCGTCTCGCACTGGGACTGCAGGCCCTGCGAGCACATCCAGCAGGTGCCGCAGGAGATGTTGAAGGGGACGACGACCCGGTCGCCGGGCGTGACCGCGGTCACCTCGGAGCCGACCTCGCGGACGACGCCCATCGGCTCGTGACCCATCACGTCGCCCACCGTCATGAACGGCGCCATCACCTCGATCAGGTGGAGGTCGGAGCCGCAGATGCCGCTCGACGTCACCTCGATGACGACGTCGGTGGGCTCCTGGATCGTCGGGTCGGGGACGGTGTCCACGCGGACGTCGGCTCGGCCGTGCCAGGTCACTGCGCGCATGGGGATGCACTCCTCGGATCGTCGCCGGAGGGGTCCGACGAGTGCCTCCTGCCCCTTCGTGACGTAGGTCGCGCGTGTTTCCGGCGCGGCCCGGCGCGTCAGGCACTGTGAGTCACATCGGTTCTACGCAACGTTGAATGACATCAGTGCAGCTCTGTGACCCAGGACACGAAACCGCAGGTCAGTACCCCTGTCCTCACATCACGAAACGGTCACGACGTGTTTACATGAGTCCCGTCCGCACTGCGGGCACCGCACGACGATCCCCGTCCCCCACGGAAGCCAGGTGCATGACTCAGCTCGCCCACGACCGTCTCCTCGATGAGGGCACGGCGCCCGCTCCGGGCCCCGCCACCCGACTCGACACGGCCGCGGCCCCGTCCTCGCGACGGGTGTCCGGACCAGCGACTGAGACGTCGCCCCAGACCATCTCGACGCCGCGCACGGGGGTCGCGCAGTCGTCGGAGAGCACGCCGTCCGAGACCGGTGCCCAGCCACGGCTGGCCGAGGTGGCCGACCTGGCCGACCTCACCGGGCAGGCCGAGGCCACCGCCCGCGCCGGCATCGACGACCTCACCGCGGACCACGAGGCCGCCGCGCCCGCGGTGGTCGTCACCCGGCTCGGCCGGCGCCGCGACCGGCGTCGCCCGGGCCCGCCGTCGGCGCACCGCCGTCCGGCGCTCTACCTGGCCGCGGCCCTCGTCGGCGCCGTCGGCCTGGGCCTGGTCACCGGCGGCGAGCACGTCGCCCAGGCCGACGGCGGAGCGTCGGCGAGCGACTCGGTGAGCGTGGCCGAGGAGCTCGGGCTGGACACGCAGTCCTCCGAGTCGGTCGCGGCCGCCATCGAGGCCGACGCCGCCACCGGCCTCGGCGAGATCGCCGCCAGCCGCACCGCCCGCGAGGACCAGGAGGCCGCCGCCGCGCAGGTGCAGGCCGAGGCCGACCGGCTCGCCGCCGAGGCCGCCGCGGAGGCGGCCCGGCCCGATGTCGTGCTGCCGGTCGCCGGCGCCCGGCTGACCAGCCAGTTCGGTGCCCGCTGGGGCAAGCTGCACGCCGGCATCGACCTCGCCGCTCCCATGCTGACCCCCGAGTACGCCGCCATGGACGGCGTCGTCCTCGAGGCGGGCCCGGCCAGCGGCTACGGCAACGTCGTCTACATCCAGCACGCGAACGGCGACGTGACCGTGTACGGGCACATGGAGGAGATCCTGGTGTCCGCCGGCCAGGTGGTGCGGGCCGGCGACACGATCGCGCTGCTCGGCAACCGCGGCCAGTCCACCGGGCCGCACCTGCACTTCGAGGTGCACGTCGGTGGCATCAACGGCGAGAAGATCGACCCGCTCCCCTGGTTGCGGGAGCGCGGCGTCCAGATCTGAGGAAGGACCACCCTTCCCCCCACGCATCGCAGGCTCGGCGCGGGGGCCCTGAAGGGCGGCCGCGTGGGGGAGACTCCCCGTGTGCGGCGCGGCGCGGGGAAGAGGGGCTGATGAGCTCCGACCACGGTCATGCGCACGGCCCGGCCACCGCCTCGGCGGCCCACCGCCGCCGGCTGGCCGTCGTCCTCGCGCTGACCGTCGCCGTCATGGTGGCCGAGGTCGTCGGGGCCGTCGTGTCGGGATCGCTCGCTCTGCTCGCCGACGCCGGGCACATGGCCACCGACGCCCTCGGCATCGGGCTGGCCCTCGGCGCGGTGACCCTGGCGCAGCGCCCGGCGCGCGGTCGCCGGACGTTCGGCTGGCAGCGGCTGGAGATCCTCGCCGCCGTCGCCAACGGGCTGCTCCTGCTCGGGGTGGCCGGGTACGTGCTGGTGGAGGCGGTGCGCCGGTTCGGGGACCCGCCGGAGATCGGCTCCGGCGTGATGCTCGCCGTCGCCGGCGTCGGCCTGGTGGTCAACCTCGGTGGGCTGGCGCTGCTGCACCGCGGCCGCGGCGACTCGCTGAACGTGCGCGGCGCCTACCTGGAGGTGCTCGCCGACGCGCTGGGCTCGGTGGCCGTCATCGTCGCCGCCGTCGTCATCGCCACCACCGGCTGGACGCCGGCCGACACCGTCGCCTCCCTCGCGATCGGCGTCCTGGTCCTGCCGCGGGCCTGGTCGCTGCTGCGCGACGCGGTCGACGTGCTGCTGGAGGCCGCCCCCCGCGGGGTGGACCTGGACTCGGTCCGGGCGCACGTGCTGGCGGTGGACGGGGTCATCGGCGTTCACGACCTGCACGCCTGGACCATCACCTCCGGCCTGCCCGTGCTGTCCGCACACGTCGTCGTCACCGACGAGGCGCTGGAGGCCGGGCACGGCGGCCGGGTGCTGGACGCGCTCTGTGAATGCCTGGGCGGGCACTTCGACGTCGCGCACTGCACCTTCCAGCTGGAGTCCCCGTCGCACGCCGGCCACGAGGCCCCGGTCCACGAATAGGGACCCCCGCCGGTCCGGGTGGGAGAGTGGGGGCGCAGTCGGAGACAGCGGGAGGCGTCGCGGTGGAGCACGGTCAGCACTCGGGCATGTGGGTGCCCGCGGACCCACCGACCTGGGGGCGGCTGTTCCTGCCGCACCTGGACGGCTGGTCACTGCTGGCGGCGCTGAGCCTGCTGGGCATCGTGGGTTACCCGGTGGCCGTCGCCGTCCTGCGCCGGTCGGGGGTGTCCTGGCCGTGGTGGCGGACGGCGGCCTGGGTGGCCGGCTGCGCATCGCTGTTCGCCGTCACCGGCACCTGGCTCAACGGCTACAGCATGGTGCTGTTCAGCGTGCACATGGCGCAGCACATGGTGCTGTCGATGGTGTCGCCGCTGCTGCTGCTCATGGGCGCCCCGGTGACCCTGGCGCTGCGCACGCTGCCGCGGGGCCGGCGCCTGGCCGGCGTGCCCCGGGCGCTGCTGCTCGACGCGCTGCACAGCCGGGTCGGCCGGTTCGTGGCACACCCGGGGTTCACGCTGCCGCTGTTCCTCGCCGGCCTCTACGGCGTCTACTTCACGCCGCTGTTCGACGCCCTGATGGACGACCCGCTGGGGCACCAGTTCATGCTGACCCACTTCCTGGTCACCGGGCTGCTGTTCTTCGGGCCGATCCTGGGTCAGGACCCGTGGCCGCGGACGACCGGGCATGCCGGCCGGATGTTCGAGCTGCTCATCCCGGTGCCGCTGCACGCCTTCTTCGGCGTCGCGGTGATGATGGCCGGCTCGCTGGTGGTGCGGACCTTCGCGAACCCGCCCGCCGCCTGGGACGTCGACGTGCTGGCCGACCAGAAGACCGCCGGCGGCATCGCGTGGTCCTTCGGCGAGCTGCCCATGGTGTTCGTGATGGCGGTCGTGCTCTTCTCGTGGATGGGCTCGGAGGAGCGCAAGGCCAAGCGGCTGGACCGCGCCGCCGTCCGCACCGAGGACGCCGAGCTGACGGCCTACAACGCCCGCCTGCGCGCGATGGCCGACCGCGCGAGCCCGCGTTGATCATGGGCTCGTTGCCCGGCTCGACGGCGTGTCCGGCCGTGTCGCCGACCACGAGCCCATGATCAACGCGGGGTGGGGTCAGCCCGCGTGCACCGCGGCACCCTCGGCGGGGAGGTCCTCCTTGGTGGCCTTGATGAGCACCGCGGAGACCAGCGCGCCGAGCACGAGCAGCGCCGCCGCCCACGTGAACGCCGTGGTGTAGCCCTCCACCTGCGCCTGGAGCCCGACCGCCGGGTCCTGCGGGTTCCCGCCCGAGGTCGCGACCCCGGTGACGTAGTCGGTGATCGCGCCCACCGACAGCGTCGCCAGCAGCGCGGTGCCGATCGAGGCGCCGACCTGCTGGGTGGCGTTGAGCACGGCGCTGGCCGCGCCGGCGTCGTGCGCACCGGCGCCGACGAGGGCCAGGTTGGACAGCGGCACGAAGGTGAAACCGAGGCCCAGGCCGAGCAGCAGCTGGCCGGGGAAGGCCAGCGACCAGAAGCCGCTGTCCACCTCGAGGAACGACAGCACGAACAGGCCGGTGGCCGCGAGCAGGCCACCGAGCACCATGAGCGGCTTCGGCCCGGTCCTGACCACCAGCGCGCTCGCCGCGCCCGCCGAGATGAGCACGCCCAGCGTGGTGGGCAGCGACGCGAGGCCGGCGTGCACCGGCTTGTACTCCAGCACCTGCTGGAAGTAGAGGCTGAGGAAGAAGAACGCCCCGATCAGCCCCGCGCCGACCAGCGTCGAGGTGAGGTACGCGCCGCCCCGGTTCCGGTCCAGGATGATCCGCATCGGCAGCAGCGGGTTGCGCGTCCGCAGCTCGAGGACGACGAACGCCGCGACCAGCAGGAGCCCGACGCCGATGAACGCGAGCGCGGCGGGGTCGGTCCAGCCGCTGTCGGCGATGCCGGCCGCCGCGTTCTCCTGCGACTTCTCCGCCACCTGGGTGAAGCCGTAGACGAACGACGCGATGCCGGCGGTGACCAGCACGGCGCCGGGGATGTCGTAGCTGGTGTCACCCGGGGCGCGGCTCTCCGGCACGATCGGGATGGCGGCGACGATGGCGACGACGGCCACCGGCAGGTTCACCCAGAAGCACCAGCGCCAGTCGGCGTACTCGGTGAGCACCCCGCCGAGCAGCAGGCCGACGGCCGAGCCGCCACCGGCGATCGCGCCGTACACGGCGAAGGCCTTGGCCCGCTCCTTCGGGTCGGTGAACAGGACGGTGAGCAGCGCCAGGGAGGCCGGCGCGAGCAGCGCACCGAAGGCGCCCTGCAGCGCGCGGGCGGCGAACAGCGTCTCCTCGTTCTGGGCGAGGCCGCCCAGCGCCGAGGCGATCGCGAAGCCGGCCGCGCCGACCAGGTAGGTGCGCTTGCGGCCCCAGAAGTCGGCGATCCGGCCGCCCAGAAGCAGGAAGCCTCCGAAGGTGAGCGTGTAGGCGGTGACGATCCACTGCTGGGAGGCCGCGGAGATCTGCAGGTCGGCCGAGACCGCGGGCAGTGCGATGTTGACGATCGTGGCGTCGAGGATCACGAGGAGGACGGTCACGGCGATGACCGCGAGGGCCAGCCACCGCCTCGGGTACGGCTCGTCGCCGACGTGCCCGGCGCCGGTGGCGCGCGTGGACGTGGGGTCTGTCATGGGGGTCCTCGAGGTCTTTCAGGGGGAGAGCCCGGGCATCGGGCGATCGGCAACCTAACGCCCTGCGACCATGTGCACGTGCCGGTTTCCCTGGTGTTCACGGCCGACACGCACGTCCCCAGGCGTGCGCGTGACCTACCTCATGCCCTGTGGGCCGCGATCGACGCGGCCGACGTCGTGGTGCACGCCGGCGACTGGGTGGACGTCGCCCTGCTGGACCGGCTGGAGGAGCGGGCGCGGCGGCTGCTCGCGGTGTACGGCAACAACGACCACGGGCCGCTGCGCGAGCGGTTGCCGGAGGTGGCCCGCGCCGAGATCGAGGGCCTCCGCGTCGCCGTCGTCCACGAGACGGGGGACCGGAAGGGCCGGGAGGTGCGCGCCGCCGCCCGCTTCCCCGACGCCGACCTCCTCGTCTTCGGGCACAGCCACATCCCCTGGGACACCACCGCCGGCACCGGCCTGCGGCTGCTGAACCCCGGCTCGCCGACCGACCGCCGCCGGCAGCCGCACGGCACCTTCGTCACCGCGGTCGCGGCCGACGGCGCCCTGCACGACGTGACCTTCCACCCGGTCGCCAGGTGACCGCGGTCCGGTGAGCGCCCGCCGTCCCTGGCCCCCGCGGGCCCTCGACCTGCTGGCCTGCCCGGTGTGCGGAGCGCCGCTGTCCGCGCTGCCCGGCGACACGGGGCTGCGGTGCGACGGCGGGCACGCCTTCGACCGGGCGCGGCAGGGCCACGTCACGCTGCTCCCGCCCGGGCACGTCCCGCCGTCGGGCGACTCGGGGGAGATGGTCGCCGACCGGGTGGCCTTCCTGGCCGCCGGGCACTACGCGGGGGTCACCGCCGCCCTGGCCGACGCCGTCGTCGCGGACGGCGACCCTCCGCCCGGCACGCTGCTCGACCTCGGCGGGGGGACCGGCCACCACCTGGCCGGGGTCCTCGACCGGCTGCCCGACGCCGTCGGGGTCGTCCTGGACTCCTCGCGGTACGCCGCCCGCCGGGCCGCCGGCGCCCATCCCCGGGCCCTGGCCGTGGTCGCCGACACCTGGGCCCGGCTGCCGGTGCGCGACGCCGCCGTCGACCGCGTGCTGGTCGTCTTCGCCCCGCGCAACGGGCCGGAGATCGCCCGCGTGCTGCGACCCGGCGGCCGGCTCGTCGTCGTCACGCCCGCCGCCGACCACCTCGTCGAGCTGGTCGGGCCGCTGGGGCTGCTGCAGGTGGACCCGGACAAGGCCCGGCGGCTGTCGGCGGCGCTCGAACCGCACCTCCGGCCGGTCGGGGCCGGCGGCCACCGCCAGCAGGTGAGCCTGGACCGGACCGCGGTCACCACCCTCGTCGGCATGGGGCCGCACGCGCGCCACCTGACCCCGGCGGCGCTGGCGGCCGCGGTCGCGGGGCTGCCGGAGCGCTCGGCGGTGACGGTGGCGGTCGACGTCACCGCGTGGGCGCCGGCCGGCTGAGCCGGGAGAGCCAGGTCACGGCCGGATCACGGCCGCGCGGGCCCCGGGAGCGCCGTCCGGCGTGCCTGCCCCTCTCGGCAGGAGGTGCCCCGGAGGCACCGCTTATGCTGCGGCGGTGACGATCGCACCGGCACCGATCGTGAGCCGCCCCAGCCCGGCTCGCGAGGTCCAGAGGGGTTCGCGCCTGTCGAACCTGTTGCGGACCACCGACCACAAGACCATCGGCCTCATGTACCTGGCCACCTCCTTCGCATGGTTCATGCTGGGTGGGCTCATGGCCATGCTCATCCGCGGGGAGCTGGCCCGGCCGGGGCTGCAGTTCCTGTCGCCCGAGCAGTACAACCAGCTGTTCACCATGCACGGCACGGTGATGCTGCTGATGTTCGCGACGCCGCTGTTCTTCGCGTTCGGCAACCTGATCATGCCGCTGCAGATCGGCGCCCCCGACGTCGCCTTCCCGCGGCTGAACGCCTTCTCCTACTGGCTGTTCCTCTTCGGGTCGATCATCGCGATGTCCGGCTTCCTCACCCCGGGCGGTGCCGCGGACTTCGGCTGGACGGCCTACACGCCGCTGTCGAACGTCGTGCACAGCCCGGGTGCCGGCGGCAACCTGTGGATCGCCGGCCTCGCGGTCAGCGGCCTCGGCACGATCCTCGGCGGCGTCAACTTCATCGCCACGATCGTCTGCCTCCGCGCGCCGGGGATGACGCTGTTCCGGATGCCGATCTTCACCTGGAACGCGCTCGTCACCAGCGTGCTCATCCTGCTGGCGTTCCCGATCCTCACCGCCGCGCTGTTCGCGCTGCTGGCCGACCGCAACCTCGGTTCGCTCGTCTACTCGGACGAGAACGGCGGGGCGATGCTGTGGCAGCACCTGTTCTGGTTCTTCGGGCACCCCGAGGTCTACATCATCGCGCTGCCGTTCTTCGGCATCATCACCGAGGTCATCCCGGTGTTCAGCCGCAAGCCGCTGTTCGGCTACAAGGGCATGGTCTTCGCGACGCTGGCCATCGGTGCCCTCTCGCTGGCGGTGTGGGCGCACCACATGTACGCCACCGGCGCGGTGCTGCTGCCCTTCTTCGCCTTCCTGACCTACCTGATCGCCGTGCCGACCGGCATCAAGTTCTTCAACTGGATCGGCACCATGTGGCGGGGTCAGATGACCTTCGAGACGCCGATGCTGTTCTCGATCGGCTTCATGGTCACCTTCCTGCTGGGCGGCCTCACCGGGGTGCTGCTGGCCAGCCCGCCGCTGGATTGGCACGTCTCGGACACGTACTTCGTCGTCGCGCACTTCCACTACGTCGTCTTCGGCACCGTCGTCTTCGCCGCCTACGCCGGGATCTACTTCTGGTTCCCGAAGATGTGCGGCCGGATGATGGACGAGCGGCTGGGCAAGCTGCAGTTCTGGCTGACGTTCATCGGCTTCCACGGCACGTTCCTGATCCAGCACTGGCTGGGCAACGAGGGCATGCCGCGCCGGTACGTCAACTACCTGCCCACCGACGGGTTCACCACGCTGAACACCATCTCGACCATCTTCTCGTTCATCCTGGGCGCCTCCACGATCCCGTTCATCTACAACGTCGTGAAGTCGTGGAAGTACGGGCGGCTGGCCGTGCGCGACGACCCGTGGGGCCACGGGAACTCGCTGGAGTGGGCGACCTCGTCGCCGCCGCCGCGGCACAACTTCGTGGAGATCCCGAAGATCCGCTCCGAGCGGCCGGCGTTCGAGGCGCACTACCCGCACCTGCTCGAGCGCCTCGAGCGGGAGGCCCACGCCGGCAAGCGGCACGAGCCGTACGCCAGCGAGCTGGGGGGCACGGCCGGGCCGCGGCAGGGGAGCAAGGACCCCGACCCGACCTGAGACAGGACCCGCCGAGTGCGACGCCCCGTCGGCCCCGGCCGGCGGGGCGTCGCCGCGTCCGGGGCGGGGTCGGTGGGGCGGCTCCCGGGCGGCGGAGCGCCGTGCGGCACGATGGCCGACGTGCCGCTGGACCCCTCCTCCCGACCGCCGTCGACCGCCCCGCTGGCCACTCCGCGGGCGCTGGTGACGGTCACCGGGGGGGACCGGCCGGGGGTCACCGCGCGACTGTTCACGGCGATCGCCGAGGCCGGCAGCGCGCGGCGGGCCATCGAGGTCGTCGACGTCGAGCAGGTCGTCGTCCACGGCCAGCTGGTGCTCGGCGTGGAGGTCACCGCCGTCGCGCTGGACGGCGCCGAGCCGGACGACGAGCCGTCGTTCCTCGCCCGGCTGGCCCGGTTGGCCACCGAGGTCGCCGACGCCACCGGGATGCAGGTGCAGGTCGACTCGGTCGACGAGGAGGAGCGGCAGAACGGCCGCGGCCACCACGTGATCGTGCTCGGCCGGCCCGTGCCGCCCGAGGCGGTCGCCGGTGCGGCGTCGGCGATCGCCGGGATCGGCGGCAACATCGACGCCATCCGCCGGCTGTCGGACTACCCGGTCGTCAGCTTCGAGCTCACCGTCTCCGGCGGGGAGTCGACCGCGCTGCGCACCGCGCTGGCCTCGGTCGCCGCCAGCACGGGGGCGGACATCGCCGTCGAGCCGGTCGGGCTGGCCCGCCGCAGCAAGCGGCTCATCGTCCTCGACGTCGACTCCACGCTGGTCCGCGGGGAGGTCATCGACGAGCTGGCCGCGCGCGCCGGGCGGGAGGCCGAGGTCTCCCGCATCACCGCGGCCGCGATGAACGGCGAGCTCGACTTCGCCCAGTCGCTGCGGGCCCGGGTGGCCACGCTGGCCGGGCTGCCGGTGGAGGTGCTCGACGAGGTCCGGGAGCGGCTGGTGCTCACGCCGGGCGCGCGCACGCTGATCCGCACCCTCAAGCGCCTGGGGTTCCGCTGCGGCATCGTCAGCGGCGGCTTCACCCAGATCACCGACCCGCTCGCCGAGGAGCTCGGGCTGGACTTCGCCGCGGCCAACACCCTCGAGGTCGCCGACGGCCGGCTGACCGGCGGCCTGGTCGGCGAGATCGTGGACCGCCCCGGCAAGGCCCGCGCCCTCGTCCGCTTCGCCGCCGAGCACGGGATCCCCCTCGACCAGACGGTGGCCGTCGGCGACGGCGCCAACGACCTCGACATGCTCAACGCGGCCGGTCTCGGCATCGCCTTCAACGCCAAGCCCTTCGTGCGGGAGCAGGCGCACACCGCGATCAACCAGCCCTACCTCGACGCCGTCCTGCAGGTGCTCGGCTTCACGAGGGACGAGGTCCTCGACGCGACGTGATCTGTCGCCCGTCCGGGCCCGGGGGGAGGGCCGTCGTGGCCACTTCGGCCCCTAGGGTCGGTGGACCGTGCCCTCCAGCTCGACGCCGGCGCCGCGGAGCTGGTCGAGCGCGGCCTCGGTGGTCGCCTCGCTGACGCCGGCGGTCAGCGGCAGCAGCACCCGGGTCGCGAACCCCTCGCGGACGGCGTCCAGGGCGGTGGCCCGGACGCAGTGGTCGGTGGCGATGCCCACGACGTCGACGGCGTCCACCCCGCGCCCGCGCAGCCAGTCGGCCAGCGGCACGCCGCCCGACCGCCCCTCGAATCCGGAGTAGGCGGCCGCGTACTCGCCCTTGTCGAACACCGCCTCGAGGGGCTCGCGCTCCAGTCGAGGGTGCAACTCGACGCCGCCGGTGCCGACCACGCAGTGCCGCGGCCAGGTCGCGACGAAGTCCGGCTCCGCGGCGAAGTGACCGCCCGGGTCGACGTGGTGGTCCCGGGTGGCCACGATGTGCGCGTACTCGCCGGCGCGCGCCCGCACGTGCTCGGTGATCGCCCCGGCCACCGCCTCGCCGCCGGCGACGGCCAGGCTGCCGCCCTCGCAGAAGTCGTTCTGCACGTCCACGACCACCAGCGCGCGGCTCATCGCTGACCTCCCGGGTTCACGCCACCACCGTCTCGATCGCGCAGTCCCCGCGGGACAGCGCCCACGCCTCCTGGGGCAGGGCGGCCCGCGCGCGCTCGTGGTGCGCGCGGGCGGCGGCCAGCGCCTCGCGGGGGGAGGCGGGGCTGCACACCCGGCCGCCGCGCACGAGCTCCACGACCAGCTGCCGGTCGCCGTCCTCGGGGGTGATCGGGCTGGCGCAGATGACCTCGGCCGTCGCCGTGCCGTCGGCGTCGTGCCGGCGGACGGCGTGCTTCCGGCCGCCCACGGAGTTCTTCCCCTCCGACTTCTTGGCCACCGGGACGCCGTCGCGCTCGACCAGCTTGTAGACCATCCCCGCCGTCGGGGCGCCCGAGCCGGTCACCAGCGAGGTGCCCACGCCGTACCCGTCCACCGGGGCGGCCATGAGGCCGGCGATGGCGTACTCGTCGAGGTCGCTGGTCACGATGATCCGGGTGGACGTCGCGCCCAGCTCGTCGAGCAGCTCCCGGGCGTGCGTGGCCAGCGTCGGCAGGTCGCCGGAGTCCAGCCGGATCGCGCCGAGCCCGGGGCCGGCCACCTCCACCGCCGTCCGGATGCCGCGGTCGACGTCGTAGGTGTCGACGAGCAGCGTCGTCCCCACGCCCAGGGCCGCCACCTGGGCCCGGAAGGCCGACGCCTCGTCGTCGTGCAGCAGGGTGAAGGCGTGCGCGCTGGTGCCGGCGGTGGGGACGCCGTAGCGGCGCCCGGCCTCGAGGTTGGACGTCGTGCCGAAGCCGACCAGGTGCGCGGCGCGGGCGGCGGCGACGGCGGCCTCCTCGTGCGTGCGGCGCGACCCCATCTCGATGCAGGGCCGGTCGCAGGCCGCGGCGACCATGCGGGCCGCCGCCGAGGCGATGGCGCTGTCGTGGTTGAGGACGGAGAGGATGAGCGTCTCGAGCAGCACACCCTCGGCGAAGGGCGCGCGGACGGTCAGCACGGGGGAGCCGGGGAAGAAGAACTCGCCCTCCGCGTAGCCGTCGACGTCCCCGCCGAAGCGGAAGTCGGCCAGCCAGTCCAGCAGCCGCGTGTCGGTGAGGCCCTGGGCGCGCAGCGCGGCGATGTCGTCGTCGGTGAAGCAGAAGCGGGGCAGCTGCTCGAGCAGGCGCGCGGTGCCGGCGACCACGCCGTAGCGCCGGCCGTGGGGGAGCCGCCGGGCGAAGACCTCGAACACGCAGTCGCGGTCGGCGGTGCCGTCGGCGAGGGCGGCGGCGACCATGGTCAGCTCGTACCGGTCGGTGAGCAGCGCGGGACCCGTCGACATGGCTCCGGAGCCTAGGCCGGTGAGGGGACGACGACCCGTCGGACGGCGGCGCCCGGACGGCGGATCGCCCGGCTCAGCGGCGCGTGGAGGCCGCCGGGCGGCGCACCCGCCGGGCCCGCCGGCCGAAGGTGAGCAGGACCAGTGCCACGAGCAGGGCGTCGAGCACGAAGAGGACGTAGACCATCCCGTGCAGCTCGACGTCGCGGACCGCCGCACCGATCGTCGAGACCAGCACGACGGCCGACAGCGCGAAGACCAGCAGCAGCGCCAGCACCCGCACGGTGACCAGCAGCACCAGCGAGGCGCGGTCGGCTCCGGCGTCGCTGCTGTAGTGGCCGCTGCGGTGCCGTACCCCGCCGATGCCGAGCACGAGGGCCGGCACCGCGACGACGACGACGCCGGCGGCCATCAACAGGTCGAGCACCACGAGACGGCACCGTATCCGGCGGCCCCGTCCGGGCACCGCGCAGAGGTCCTTCTAGACTGGCGCCGTGCTGCGCATCGACCGCGCGACCTACGACGCCATCGTGGCCCACGCCCGGGAGGACCACCCGGACGAGGCCTGTGGCGTCGTCGCCGGCCCCGAGGGCAGCGACCGGCCCGAGCGGTTCATCCCGATGCTCAACGCCGCGCGGTCGCCCACGTTCTACGAGTTCGACTCCGGAGACCTGCTGCGGCTGTACCGGGACATGGACGACCGCGACGAGGAGCCGGTGGTGATCTACCACTCGCACACCGCCACCGAGGCGTACCCGTCGCGCACTGACATCAGCTACGCGTCGGAGCCGAACGCCCACTACGTCCTGGTGTCGACCCGGCACCACGGCGAGCAGACCGGCCTGGCCGGTGACGAGGTGGAGTTCCGCAGCTTCCGCATCGTCGACGGCGAGGTGAGCGAGGAGGACGTCGAGGTCGTCGAGTCCTACCTGTTCGGCCACTCGCCCACGACCGTCGTCTACGACTGACCAAGGGCCCTCCTGCCCCCCACCGCTCGCGAGCTCGCGGCGGGACCCTGCAGGAGGGCCGCCGCAGGAATGCCCGGCGGCGAGCGGGCGTTCCCCGTCCAGACGCACGTCCTGCTGCCCCCGGCAGCGGGCCCGCCACCCCCCACTCCCGAGGAGATCAGCACGCCATGGCCATCGAGGTCCGGATCCCGACCATCCTGCGCACCCACACCGGCGGCAACAAGACCGTCGAGGGCACCGGGGACACCCTGGGGGCGCTCGTCGACGACCTCGACGCCAAGCACCCGGGCCTGAAGAACCGCCTCGTCACCGAGGAGGGCAAGCTGCACCGCTTCGTCAACGTCTACGTCAACGACGAGGACGTCCGCTTCACCGGTGCGCTCGACACCCAGGTCAAGGACGGCGACTCGGTGACGATCCTCCCGGCGGTCGCCGGCGGCTGCTGAGCACCCGCTCGGCGACCGTCCCTCCCCGCATCCCGGAAGAGCTCCCCATGGCCCGCTTCGCCTCCCTCGTCGACTCGCTCGGCAACACCCCGCTGGTCGGGCTGCCGAACCTGTCGCCGACCCCCGACGTCCGGCTGTGGGCCAAGCTGGAGGACCACAACCCCACCGGCTCCATCAAGGACCGCGCGGCGATCGCGATGGTCGAGGCGGCCGAGAAGGAGGGGAAGCTCAAGCCGGGCGACACCATCCTCGAGCCGACCAGCGGCAACACCGGGATCTCGCTGGCGATGGTCGCCCGCCAGCGCGGGTACCGGCTGATCTGCGTCATGCCCGAGAACACCTCCATCGAGCGGCGCCAGCTGCTGGAGATGTACGGCGCGCGGATCATCAGCTCCCCCGCGGCGGGCGGCTCCAACCAGGCCGTCGCCGTCGCCAAGGGGCTGGCCGCCGAGCACGGCGACTGGGTCATGCTCTACCAGTACGGCAACCCGGCCAACGCCGAGGCGCACTACACCGGCACCGGCCCGGAGATCCTCGCCGACCTGCCGTCGATGACCCACTTCGTCGCCGGCCTGGGCACCACCGGCACGCTCATGGGCGTCTCCCGCTTCCTGCGGGAGAAGAAGCCCGACGTCCGCGTGATCGCCGCCGAGCCGCGCTACGGCGAGCTGGTCTACGGGCTCCGCAACATCGACGAGGGCTTCGTCCCCGAGCTGTACGACCCGACGCTGCTGGACTCCCGGTTCAGCGTCGGGCCGCAGGACGCCGTCCGCCGGACCCGCCAGCTGGTGGAGCAGGAGGGGATCTTCGCCGGCATCTCGACCGGCGCCATCCTGCACGCGGCGCTCGGCATCGCCGACAAGGAGGTGGCGGCCGGGCGCAAGGCCGACATCGTCTTCATCGTCTGCGACGGCGGCTGGAAGTACCTCTCCACCGGCGCCTACGGCGGCACCCTGGAGGAGGCGACCTCCGCGCTGGAGGGCCAGCTCTGGGCGTGAGCCCGGGCACCCCGGACTGCCAGCTAGCCTGACCCGCGTGGCAGGGACAGTCGATCGGCCGGGGGACCCCGCGTGAGGCTCACCATCATCGGCTGCTCCGGCAGCGGTCCCGGGCCGGCGTCCCCCGCCTCCTGTTACCTGGTCGAGCACGACGGCTACCGGCTGCTGCTCGACCTCGGCAACGGCTCCTTCGGAGCCCTGCAGGGCCTGGCCGACCCCGCCACCGTCGACGCGGTGTTCCTGTCCCACCTGCACGCCGACCACTGCCTGGACGTCGCGCCGTTCGTCGTGTGGCACCGCTACTCGGGCCGCTCCACCCGGAAGCCGGTGCCGATGTACGCCCCGGTCGGCGCCGAGCGCCGGCTGGCCCTGGCCTACGACAGCGACGGCGAGGGGCTCACCGACGTCTTCGACTTCGTCCCGGTCGGGGCCGGGCAGCTGACCCTCGGCCCGTTCACCGCCGCACTCGCCCGCACCGCCCACCCGGTCGAGTGCTACGCGATCCGGCTGGACGCCGGGGGCCGGTCGCTGGTCTACACCGGGGACACCGGGGCCAGCGCCGCCGTCGTCGAGCTCGCCCGCGGCTCCGACGTCCTGCTGGCCGAGGCGGCGCACCCCGACGTCCCGGACCTGCCGCCCGCCCTGCACCTCACCGGCCGGGAGGCCGGTGAGCACGCCGCGGCGGCACAGGTCGGCCGGCTGCTCCTCACCCACGTGCCGGCCTGGATCGACCGCGAGGCGCAGCTGGCCGCCGCGCGGGAGGTCTTCCCGGCCAGCGAGCTGGTCGAGCCCAGGGGCACCTACGACGTGTGAACACTTGCCCGGCCGGGTCGGGCCGGGCACGGTGGGCCGGTGGTCGACGACGAACGGGACGGCGTCCGGCTGACCAGCCTGGACGCGCCCCTGGGTGACGGGCTCGACGTGACCAAGGGCGACCTGGTCGACCACCTGGACGCCTTCGCCGACCGGCTCGTGCCGCAGCTGGCCGGGCGGCCGCTGTCGGTCATGCGGGTGCGCCCGGGGCAGCAGCCGTTCATGCAGCGCAACGTCGCCAAGGGCGCACCGGAGTGGGTGCGGACGGTCGCCGTGTGGTCCGCGGGCGCCCACCGCGAGGTGCACCAGGTGCTCTGCGAGGACCGGCGGACGCTGCTCTGGCTGGCCAACCAGCGCGCGGTGGAGTTCCACGTGCCCTTCGTCCCGGCCGGCGCCGAGGAGCCCACCGGGATCGTGCTCGACCTCGATCCGCCCGAGGGCGCCGGGTTCGACGTCGTCGTGCGGGCGGCGGAGCTGGTGCGGCGGGCCCTGACCGACGCCGGGCTGGCCGGAGCGGTGAAGACCAGCGGCTCCAAGGGAGCGCACGTCGTGGTGCCGGTGCGGGGGACGCGGGCCGACGACGCCGCGGCCGCCACCCGCGCGCTGGCCGTGCGCGCCGAGCGGCTCGACCCCGAGCTCGCGACCACCGCCTACATCAAGGCCGACCGGGGCGACCGGGTGTTCCTGGACTCCACGCGCTCCTACTCCTCGACGATCGTGGCCGCCTACAGCCCGCGCGTGCGGCCGGGGCTGCCGGTCTCGGCGCCGGTGCCGTGGCCGGAGCTGCCGGCCGTGCGGCCGGCGGAGATCACCGTGCGGACGGCGGCGGAGCGGCTCGGTGACGGCGACCCGTGGGCGGAGCTGCTGCCCGAGCCGCAGGAACTGCCCGCGGAGCTGGTCGCCGAGGGCCACACCATCCCGGTCGCGCGGGTGCAGGCGATGCACGAGGGGAAGCGCCGGGCGCGGGCGCGCCGCGCGGAGGAGGGGGACTGACGGTCCCGGGCGCCTTCCACAGGTCCGCCCGCCGTCCACCGCCGGTCCGGCCGCCGAGGGCAGGGTGTCCGGCCCCCGGCGCACCCTCCCGGGCATGACGACCGATCCGCAGACAACCGCCTGGCTCGACCAGGAGGACGCCCACCTCGCCGCGGTGATCCGGCAGCACCGCTGGGCCGTGCAGTACGTCGGCGCCGGCGACGACCCCGGCGAGCCCGCCTTCGGCTACACCGTCGGCCTGTTCGGTCTGGGGCACCCCGAGCTGGTCGTGGTCGGCTCCTCGGCCGACCAGACCCACACCCTGCTCGACGAGGTCGCCGCGATGGTGGCCGGCGGGCGCGACCTCGTGCCCGGGGAGTTCGTCTCCTGGCCGGGATGGGCGGGGCGCCTGTACGTCGAGGTCTGCCCCAACCCCGGCGAGGTGCTCTTCTCGGCCAACCGCTTCTACCAACGGCCGGCCGACCACTCCGTCCCCGCGTTCCAGCTGACCTGGCCGCACCGGGACGGCACCTTCCCGTGGCAGCCCGGCTACCCGTGCGGGCCGGCGTGCCAGCCGCGCCCGGGGGAGTGGCGGGCGTGAGGCCGCCCGGGCGTCCTCACCCGGGCGGAGCGCGACAGCCGGGTCACGGTCCGCCCGCTGCGCGGCCGTGTCGCGCTCCGGGGGTTGTCCGCCGCCCCCGGACGCGTCGACGATCTGCGGTCATCGGCCGCCGAACACCCCGGCCGCCGTTCCCGGGCAGGGAAGGAGAAGGCGATGGCGCGCATCCACCCCGGGCGGTTCGGCGCGGAGATCGACGGCGACTTCGTGGTCTTCGTGATCGGTGCCCGGCTCAACAAGCCGTGGCGGGCGTTCCAGGCCTTCCTCGACGTCGGCGGCCGCCGGCGCGGCATGCAGGCGATGCTCGCCGACCTCATGGCCCATCCCGAGAAGGGGCTGCTGGCCTACCGGACCTCGGGGCTGCTCGTCGTCCAGTACTGGCGCAGCTTCGAGCACCTGGAGGCCTTCGCCCGCGACCCCGGGGACCTGCACCGGCCGACGTGGCTGCAGTGGTACAGCCGCGATCGGCACGGCCGCACCGGCATCTGGCACGAGACCTTCCTGGTCCGGGCCGGCGAGTACGAGGCGATCTACAGCGACGTGCCGGAACAGGGGCTGGCGGTGGCCGGCCGGGTGGTCCCGCTGGCGGGCAACAGTTCCGCGCGGCTGCGGCTGCGCCGGACGGCCGCCGAGGGCCAGGCGCCGGTGCCCGAGCCGCGGGCTCCGCGGCCCGCTCCGGCGCCCGAGCCCGCTCCGGCGAGCGAGATCTGGGCCGACTGACCGCGGCGGCTCCCGCCCGCCCGGCGGCCCGGGCCCGTTCGGCGGCCCGGGCCCGTTCCGAGCCGGCCGAGGGCGACCGGCGGCACCCGCTAGCGTGCACTCGTGATCATGGTCGCCGCGCTCGTGGGCGCTGCACTCCTCGCCGGCCTGGCCGTCTTCCAGCTGCTGCTGATCGCCGGCGCACCGCTCGGCCGGTTCGCGTGGGGTGGGCGCACCTCCGTGCTGCCGACGGGTCTGCGCATCGGCAGCGCGGTCTCCATCGCGCTGTACGCCGTCTTCGCGCTCGTGGTGCTGCAGACGGGCGGGATCTCCGGCGTCCTGCCCGGCGGTCTGGCCGGTGTCGCGATCTGGGCGCTGGCGGCCTACTTCGCGGTCGGCGTGGCCATGAACGCCGCCTCCCGCAGCCGCCCGGAGCGGTTGGTCATGACGCCGGTGGCCCTGGCCCTGGCCGTGGTCTGCCTGGTGCTGGCCCTGCACTGACGACGCCGGGCGCGCGGACCCGCCGCGTCCGTGCCGGACACCCGCCGCCGGAGGCGGCGGCCCGGCCGAGGGAGGGGCCGGGCCGGGGGTCAGCCGAGCC
This sequence comes from Geodermatophilus sp. CPCC 205506, assembly GCF_051383635.1. Taxonomy (NCBI): domain Bacteria; kingdom Bacillati; phylum Actinomycetota; class Actinomycetes; order Geodermatophilales; family Geodermatophilaceae; genus Geodermatophilus; species Geodermatophilus sp. CPCC 205506. Next base: position 30,855 of record NZ_JALPKP010000032.1, read on the forward strand.
CGAGTTCCCGGCGCAGCTTGGCGACGTGCCCGGTGGCCTTCACGTTGTACGACGCCTTCTCGATGCGGCCCTCGGCGTCGACGATGAAGGTCGACCGGATCACCCCGACGACCTCCTTGCCGTAGAGCTTCTTCGGCCCGAAGGCGCCGTAGGCCCGCAGCACCTCCTTGTCCACGTCGGAGACGAGGGTGATCGACAACCCCTCCTTCTCGCGGAAGCGCAGCAGCTTCTCCGGCGGGTCGGGGGAGACGCCGATGATGTCCAGCCCGGCCTCGGCCAGCTCGCCGGCGGACGCGGTGAAGTCGACCGCCTGCGTGGTGCAGCCGGGGGTGAGCGCGGCCGGGTAGCAGTAGACGATCACCCGGCGTCCCCGGTGGTCGGCGAGGGACACCTGGTTGCCGTCGGCGTCGGGCAGCGTGAACTCCGGCGCCGGGTCCCCGGGTGCGAGGCGGACGGGGGCCGCGTCGATGCCGCTGTCGGTGTCGGTCATGCCCGGCATCCTGCCGTGCTCCGCCGACACCGCTCTACGGGGGCGCACCGACGGGGGAGGCGCTCAGCCGGCGAGGAAGGACAGCCGCACGTGGCGCTGCGGGTTGTCGGTGTTGGTGTCGACCAGGCAGACCCGCTGCCAGGTGCCCAACTGCATGCGACCCGCGAGCACCGGGATGCTCGCGTGCGGCGGCACGAACGCGGGGAGCACGTGGTCCCGGCCGTGGCCCGGGCTGCCGTGCCGGTGCCGCCAGCGGTCGTCGCGGGGCAGCAGGACGTCGAGCTGGGCCAGCAGGTCCTCCTCGCTCCCCGACCCGGTCTCGATCACCGCGACGCCGGCCGTCGCGTGCGGGACGAAGACGTGCAGCAGCCCGTCGGTCTCGCTCCGCACGAACTCGGCGCACTCGTCGGTGAGGTCGACGACGGTGGGCACGCCGCCGGTGCGGACCGCTCGCAGCTCCGATCGCATGCCGGGATCCTGCCCGGCCCGACCGGCGCCCGCCCGCCGCGCACTACTGTCGGCCTCCGTGAGTGCCGCAGCCGCCAGTCCGCGCCCCGACGGCCGGGAGGCCGACCAGCTCCGTCCGGTGACGATCACCCGTCACTGGCTCGACCACGCCGAGGGGTCGGTGCTCGTCGAGTTCGGCCGCACCCGCGTCCTGTGCGCCGCGAGCGTCACCGAGGGGGTGCCGCGGTGGCGCAAGGGCTCCGGCCTGGGCTGGGTCACCGCCGAGTACTCGATGTTGCCGCGGGCCACCCACACCCGCAGCGACCGGGAGTCGGTGAAGGGCCGCATCGGCGGGCGCACCCACGAGATCAGCCGACTGATCGGTCGCTCCCTGCGGGCCTCGATCGACCTGGCCTCGCTCGGGGAGAACAGCATCGCCATCGACTGCGACGTCCTGCAGGCCGACGGCGGCACGCGGACGGCGGCCATCACCGGGGCCTACGTCGCCCTGGCCGACGCGGTGTCATGGCTCGGCGCCCGCCGGAAGCTGGCCCGGCCGACGGCGATCGTGCAGTCGGTCGCCGCGGTGAGTGTGGGCGTGATCGAGGGTCAGCCGCGGCTGGACCTCGCCTACGAGGAGGACGTCCGCGCCGGCACCGACATGAACGTCGTGTGCACCGGCGACGGCAGCTTCGTCGAGGTGCAGGGCACCGCGGAGAACGGGGTCTTCGACCGGTCCGCGCTGGACGCCCTGCTGGACCTCGCCGTCGGCGGCTGCGCCGAGCTGTCCCGGCTGCAGGCCGAGGCCCTCGCCCGATGAGCGGCCGGCTGCTGCTGGCCACCCGCAACGCCGGCAAGCTCGCGGAGCTGCAGCGGCTGCTGGAGAGCGCCGTCCCCGGGGTGTCGGTGGTCGGGCTGGCCGACGTGGCGTCCTATCCCGAGGCGCCCGAGACCGGCGCCACCTTCGCGGAGAACGCGCTGCTCAAGGCGCGCGAGGCGGTCCGGTACACGGGGCTGCCGGCGGTCGCGGACGACTCCGGCCTCGCCGTCGACGCCATGAACGGGATGCCCGGCGTCCTCAGCGCCCGCTGGTCGGGCCGGCACGGGGACGACGACGCGAACACCGCCCTGCTGCTGGGCCAGCTGGCCGACGTCCCCGACGAGCGGCGGGGCGCGGCGTTCGTCTGCGCGGCCGCCCTGGTCACCCCCCATGGCGGCGAGCGGGTGCTGGAGCGCTCGTGGCGCGGCCGGGTGATCCGCGAGAAGCGGGGCAGCAACGGCTTCGGCTACGACCCGGTGTTCGTCCCGGAGGGGCTGGAGCTCACCTCGGCCGAGCTGGCCCCGGCGGAGAAGGACGCCCGCAGTCACCGGGGCCAGGCCTTCGCGGCGCTGGTGCCGGTGGTCGCCGAGCTGCTCGGACGCGCCTGAGCGGCGCGCTCAGCGCGCGGCGACCCAGCCGATGAACCACAGCGAGAACGCGGCGATGGCCGGCGGGAACCCGAGGACGAGGAAGGCGGCGAACGCCCGGTCCAGTCGCCAGACGAGGCGCTGGCGCGGCCCCTTCATCCGGTGCCGGCCGGTCAGAGGCAGCGCGGTGCGGGCCACCGCGGCCTCCTCCCCGGCGGTCAGCGCGACCGAGCGCGCGGCCTGCCACGCCTCGACGCGGGCCCAGCCGGGGGCGACCCCGCAGACCAGGGCGAGCACGGCGGCACCGCCGAGCACCGGCAGCAGGTCGACGACGCCGAGCACCAGCAGGCCCGCGGCGGCGGCGCCGGCCGTGAAGCCGGCCACCGTGACCGCCGCGAAGCAGAAGACCGCCCCGAAGGTCACCATGAGGATCGCGTAGCCGGGGAGCATCGCCTCGTCCCACGTGTTGCCCATGACGAGCATCAGCGGGATCTCGGCGGCCAGCACCAGCCCGCAGGTGAGGAACACGCGGCGCAGGTCCACCCGCGGCGGGCGGACCGCCCACGAGGTGTCCGGCCGGGCGGGAGCCATCGCCTGGACAGCGGTCACGACTGCACCTCCGGTGCGACGTCGGTCCAGGCCAGCCGGCCGTGGACGTCGGTGCCCGCGTGCCGGCCGGAACCGGCGGGCACGGGGGTCTGGGTGTCGGCGGCCGCGGCAGCTGCCGGCGCCTCCGGGCCCTGGGTGTGCGCGGAGAGACCGTGCTGCGTCTTCTCCCAGTAGAAGGGCTTGGTGAGCAGCTGCCAGGCCGCCTTGTACGACGCGATGGAGTGCAGCAGCCAGTAGAGCGGCGACAGCAGCGCGAAGGGCACCAGGCCGTAGCTGCGCCGCTTGAAGCCGGCGAGCAGCGACAGGTAGATGATCACGCCGTTGCCGAAGAGCAGGTTCGCCAGGCTCACCAGGGTCAGCCACTCGGGCAGGTCCGGCACGATGACGCCGGGGAACAGCAGGTCGGCGAGGAACAGCGCGTACAGCCACGGGGTGGCCAGGAACATCAGCGGGGTGCCGCCGATGAGCAGCGCGAAGCCCAGCGACTGGCGCAGGCCGACGGTGCGGACGAGCTTCACCGGGTGCCGGGTGTGCACGAGCACCGTCTGCATGTAGCCCTTGATCCAGCGGCTGCGCTGCCGGATCCAGTTGCCGACGGCCATGTTGGCCTCTTCGTAGGTCGTCGAGTTGACGACCGCGACGCGGTGGCCGCGGGCGGAGGCCCGGATGCCCAGGTCGGCGTCCTCGGTGACGTTGTACGGGTCCCAGCCACCGAGCTGGCGGAGCAGGTCAGTGCGGAAGTGGTTGCTCGTGCCGCCCAGGGGGATGGGCAGCCGCAGCTTGTCCAGGCCGGCCAGCGTGTAGTCGAACCAGGAGGAGTACTCGAGGGTGAACATGCGGGTGAGCAGGTTCTCCCGCGCGTTGAAGTAGTTCAGCGCCGCCTGGACGCACACCAGGTCCTCGCCGCCCTTGCGGAACGCGATCAGCGACTTCTTCAGCTGGTCGGGGTCGGGCCGGTCCTCGGCGTCGTAGATGACGACGAACTCACCGCGGGCGAAGGCCAGGCCGACGTTGCACGCGCGGGGCTTGGTCTTGGGCAGCGAGTGCGGCACCACGATGATCCGCACCAGGTCCGGCGGGGCGGCGGCCAGCGCGGCGGTCAGCGTCTCGGGGTCGTCCTCCTCCAGCAGGAGCAGGATCTCCAGCTTCTCGCGGGGGTAGTCCAGCGCCGCGAGGTTGCGCATGAGCAGGCCGACGATGCCGGCCTCCTTGTAGACCGGCACGAGGATCGTGTACCGCGGCAGTTCGGTGTCCTCCAGGGCGGCGACCTCGGCGTCGGTCACCTGCTCGACGGTCTCGTAGGCGGTGCCGACGGTGCTGATCAGGGCCTTGGTGCCGACGGCCAGGGCGACGGCGACGTTCACGATGGCGACCAGCCAGAACATCGTGGTGGAGAACCACAGGGCGGCGCAGGCGATGGTCCCGACGGCGACCGTCACGCCGAGGGCGACCTGCTGCCAGACGAACACCTTCGACGCCGACTCGTCCGGTCGCCGCTCCGCGAGGGAGCGCACCGCGTCGTGCACGAGCTCGTCGCGCCAGACGGTGCGCAGCGCGCGCTGCACGTCCCAGTCGGTGGTGACGACCTGGCGGACCCGCCGGATGCCGGTGCGCTGCACGACCTCCTGCGCGACGTGCGCCGAGGGGCGGCCGGCGGTGGCCACGACGACCCGCAGCTCGCCGTCGGCGTCCTCCTCCACCTGCAGCGGCACCCACACCTCGCGGGCCAGCATCGCGGAGGGGAACAGCCGGGCCAGGTCGGGGTCGACCTCGACCGGGTCGACGAAGGCCATGTCCGCGCCCCACACGTCGGCGAGGGCCACGTACAGCTGGCGACGGGTCACCAGGCCGCGGGCGAGGAGCACCGCGCCCAGCGGCTCGCCGATCCGCTCGTGCTGCCGGAGGGCGTCGAACAGCTGCGGCTCGGTGAGCACGCCCTGCTCGACCAGGACGTCGCCCAGCCGGCGCTCGGGCTGCGGCAGGGCCGAGCCGGGCGCCGGGACGGCGGAGGGCGCACCGGCCGATGCCGGCTGCGAGAACAGGAGCGTCACGGGAAGGTCGTCGGCATCCCGGGGGCCTGGTCTCAACCGCAGCCCCCCGCGGGTCACCCGTTCGGGGGAGGGGTGGCCGGGGTGAAGCCCAGCCAGTCCAGCAGGTCACCCTCGGCCTGCCGGTCGGAACGCGCCGGCTCGGCGTCGGGCGCCCGGTGCCGGCCGCCGGCGACGGAGCCGTCGGTCGGGCGGAAGAGGAACGCGGAGGCGAGGGAGGCCAGCCGGGTGGCGAGGACGGTCACCGGAACGTCGTCGGCACGCAAAGGGCCGGGGTGGAGCGGGAGAACCCGATCGGGCGACACGGACGACCCGATCGGGCGACGGCCGCGGCCGGCGGGTCAGCGGCGACGCCGCCGGGTGCCGAAGAGCCCGCGGGTGATCTCCCGGCCCAGGGCGGAGGCCGCGGAGCGGGCGAAGGAGCGGAAGACCGACGAGCCGAGTACCTCTCCGAGCACGCCGTCGTCGTCCGCCGCCGGCCGCTCGGGGGCCCGGCGCCCGGACGTCCGGCGCCGCGGTGCCCGGCGCTCGGGCACCTCGTCCTCCTCGGGAGCGGGTGGCGGGGCGGCCAGCCGGGCGGTGAGCCGCTCGTAGGCCGAGTCGCGGTCGACCGGCTGCCCGTAGCGCGCCGACAGCGGGGACGCCGCCACCGCCTGCGCGACGACCGCCGGGTCGGCCGGTGCCATGAGCGAGCGCGGCGCGCGCAGCAGCGTGGCGGCGACCGGGGTGGGTGCGCCCCGCTCGGAGAGGACGGTGACCGCGGCCTCGCCGGTGCCGAGGGAGGTCAGCAGCTCCTCGAGGTCGTAGTCGGCGGTCTTCGGGAACGTCGAGACGGTCCGGCGCAGGGCCTTGGCGTCCTCCGGGGTGAACGTGCGCAGTGCGTGCTGCACGCGGTTGCCGAGCTGGCCGAGCACCCCGCTGGGGACGTCGGTCGGGTTCTGGGTCACGAAGAAGACGCCGACGCCCTTGGAGCGGATCAGCCGCACCGTCTGGGTGACCGCCTCGAGGAACGCCTTGCTCGCTCCGGCGAACAGCAGGTGCGCCTCGTCGAAGAAGAACACCAGCTTCGGCCGGTCGAGGTCGCCCACCTCCGGCAGCTCCTCGAACAGCTCGGCCAGCAGCCACATGAGGAAGGTGGAGAACAGCGCCGGGCGGTCCTGCACCGCGGCCAGCTCGACGGCGGTGACCACGCCGCGGCCGTCGTCCGTCGTGCGGATCAGCTCGGCCGGCTCGAACGCGGGCTCGCCGAAGAAGACGTCGCCGCCGAGGTCCTCCAGCGCGATGAGTTCCCGGAGGATCACCCCGGCGGTGGCGGGGGAGAGCCCGCCGAGGCCCTTCAGCTCGGCCCTGCCCTCGTCGCTGACCAGCCAGGAGAGCAGTGCCCGCAGGTCCTTGAGGTCCAGCAGGGGCAACCCGGCGTCGTCGGCGTGGTGGAAGACCAGCCCCAGTGAGCTCTCCTGCGTCGCGTTGAGGTCGAGGACCTTCGACAGGAGCACGGGGCCGAAGTCGCTGATCGTGGCGCGCACGGGCACGCCGGTGCCGAGGCCGCCGAGGGCCAGGAACTCGACGGGGAAGGCGGTCGGCGTCCAGTCGTCGCCGGTCTGCCCGGCGCGGGCGGTCACCCGGTCGCCGGGGACGCCGGCCTGGACCAGCCCGCTGAGGTCGCCCTTCACGTCGGCCAGCACCACCGGGACGCCGGCCGCCGACAGCTGCTCGGCGAGCAACTGCAGCGTCTTGGTCTTGCCCGTGCCGGTGGCGCCGGCGATCAGCCCGTGCCGGTTGAGCATCGACAGCGGCACGCGCACCGCGGCGTCCGGGTGCGGCTGCCCGCCGTGCAGGACGGAGCCGAGCTCCAGGGCGGGGCCGTCGGTGGCGTAGCCGGCGGCGATCCGGACGGCGGTCTCTGCGACGGACGGCGGAGCGGCCGGTTCGGGCGGCGTCACGGCGCCGACCGTAGCCGCCGGGAGCCCGGTGCCGCCCGGGCGCCGCGTCCCCCGTTCGAGGGACACCGGGTCGCCGCCGACGCCAGGGGTGCGCCCGCCGACCCGATCCCCTCCCCAGACGGGCCGCGCCAGGTGGCCGCCGCGAGCGACGGGACGACAGACAGATGAGCACCTCTGGCACGCCGGGCGGTGACGTCCGACCGGTCGGCGCGCGTTTCCCGCGCTCGCCCGGCTCGCACCTGCCCGGTCACACCGCGACCGCCGGCCTGGTCGGCGTCCTCCTGGCCCTGACCGCCTTCTCGGTGTCCGCGGCGATCACCAACGCCGGTGCCGCCGCCCAGGCCGAACGCGGCGTCTCGGTCTCGCAGTGGTCCGCGGAGGCCGAGCGGTCGGTGCTCCGGGAGGAGGAGCTCGGCGAGCGGCTCGCCGCCGGTCCGGACTCCGAGCTGTGGACCGAGTACGGGCTGGCCCGGGTGGCCACGCGCAACGCGCTGGTCCAGCTCGGCGCCGTCCGGGGGACCGATCACGCCCAGCTGGTCGACGGCTGGCTGCGGCTGCACCTGGAGTACGGCCAGGCCATGGAGGGCCAGATCGCGGCCGCGTGGCTCGACCCGTCGGCCGTCGGCGCCTACCACTCGGAGCACGTGCACCACCACCACGAGCAGCTGGGGGCCGCTGTCCGCGCGGAGGCGGAGGAGCACCGGGACGACGCCCGCCGTGCCCTCGACTCGATGGGCCGCACCCAGCGCGTGCTGCTCGTGGTCACGCCGGCGGTGTTCGGCGTCGGGCTGGCGCTGGTCGCGTGGTTCACCGTCGTGCTCTCCCGCAGCCGCCGGGCGACCCTCGCGCAGGCCGAGGTGAACCGGCAGCAGGCGCTGCACGACGCGCTCACCGGTCTGCCGAACCGCACGCTGCTGCGGCAGCGGGGGATCGCCGCCCTGGCCGAGGACGCCGGGGCGCCGACGGCGCTCATGCTCATCGACCTGGACCGGTTCAAGGAGATCAACGACACCCTGGGCCACGCGCACGGCGACCTCGTCCTGCAGGCCGTGGCCGACCGGCTGCGCGTGTCCGTGCGGGGCAGCGACACCGTGGCCCGGCTCGGCGGTGACGAGTTCGCGATCCTGCTCCCCACCGTCGACGGACCCGAGGTCGCGCTCGAGCTGGCCCAGCGGGCGCTGGCGGTCATGGAGGCCCCGATCGACGCCGACGGGGTCTCCCTCGACGTCGACGCCAGCATCGGGATCGCCCTGTCCGGCCAGCACGGCACCGACGTCGAGACGCTGCTGCAGAACGCCGACATCGCCATGTACTTCGCCAAGGACCGCAGCCTCGGTGCCTGCGTCTACGACTCCGAGCTCAACGACCACAGCCCCGAGCGGCTCGGCCTGCTCGGTGAGCTGCGGCGGGCCATCGACAACGGCGAGCTGGTCCTGCACTTCCAGCCCAAGGTCTCGGTGCCCGGTGGGGAGGTTCGCGGGGTCGAGGCCCTGCTGCGCTGGCAGCACCCCGTCCGCGGGCTGATCCCGCCGGCGGCCTTCATCCCCGTCGCCGAGCGCACGCCGCTGATCCGGCCGCTGACCCGCTACGTCCTCGCCGCCGCCCTCGACCAGTGCGCCCGGTGGCAGGACGCCGGCCGGGAGCTGCACGTGGCGGTCAACGTCTCGGCCCGGAACCTGCTCGACGAGCGCTTCGTCGACGACGTCCTGGAGCTGCTCGCCGCGTCGCGGGTGCCGGCCTGCCGGCTGGAGCTGGAGGTCACCGAGAGCGCGATCATGGCCGACCCGGACCGGGCCCGGCGCATCCTCGGCCGGCTGGCGGCGGCCGGGATCACCCTGTCGATCGACGACTTCGGCGCCGGGTACACCTCCCTGGCCCACCTCAAGGACCTGCCGGTGCACCAGCTGAAGATCGACCGCTCGTTCGTCGCGCAGATGACGGCCGACCGCGGCAACGCGCTGATCGTCCGGTCGGTCGTGGAGCTCGGGCGCAACCTCGGGCTCACCACGGTCGCCGAGGGCGTCGAGGACGGGCAGACGTGGGACCAGCTCGAGGAGCTCGGCTGCGACGTCGCCCAGGGCTACCACCTGTGCCGCCCGCTGCCCGCGGCCGAGCTCGAGGTCTGGTTCGACGCCGTCCGGACGGTTGCCGTCTGACCCTCGCCCGACCGGGGGCGTGAGCTCCGGGCCCCGGGGGCACACCGTCCCCGTGCAGGTCCACGTGGACGCGGTGACGTCGCTGCGCTTCGACGACGGCTCACCGGTGACCGCGGCCTCCGCCGTCGCGCCGTTGGGGGACGGCTGGCTGATCGCGCAGGACGACGCCACGTCCGCCGCCTGGCGCCGTCCCGGGCGGGTGACACCGGTGCGGGTGCTGCCGCCCGTGGAGGGCCGAGACCGGTTCACCGAGGCAGCGGGGACCAAGCACCTCAAGCCCGACCTGGAGGTGGCCTGCCCCGTCGAGGTGGACGGGGAGCCGGCCGTCCTGCTGCTCGGATCGGGCTCCACGGCGCGGCGCATGCGCGGCGTCCTGGTGCGGCTGGTGGACGGGCACCCCGTCGCCCGGGCCGGGTCCCTGGCGCCGCTGTACGAGAGCGTCGGCCGGCGACTGGGCCTGGCGCCCGAGCGGCTCAACCTGGAGGGGGCCAGCCGGCACGGCGACGTGGTCCGCTGGTTCAACCGCGGCAACCTGGCCGCCGGCGTCCCCTCCGGCAGCGTGGCGGTGCCCCTGGCCGGGCTGGTCGACGCCGTCCTCGGCCGGACCGGGGCCGCCTCGGTGCCGGTGGAGGAGCCGCACGTGTACCGGCTCGGCGAGGTCGAGGGTGTCGGCCTCGCGGTGACCGACGCCGTGGCGCTGCCGGACGGACGGCTCGTCCTGAGCGCCGCCGCCGAGGACACGCCCAACGCAGTCGACGACGGCCCGGTCGTGGCGACCGCGCTGGCGCTGGTCGACGGCGAGGAGGTCCTGGACGTCGCGCCGATCCCCGAGGTCGAGGGCCGGGTGCTCAAGGTCGAGGGCCTGGCACTGCGGGCGGTCGAAGACGGCGAGGTGCACCTGCTGGCCGTCGTGGACGCCGACGACCCGGCCGCTGCGTCCGTCGAGCTGGCACTGCGCGCCCGCCTGACCTGAGGCCGGCGCCGGCCGATCGAGTGCGGGAGGCGGGAGTCGAACCCGCACGCCCGGAGGCACCAGATCCTAAGTCTGGCGTGGCTGCCGTTACACCACTCCCGCGTGAGCCCCGAGTCTAGGAGGCGGCGGCGGGGGAGCCCCGGGACGTGGCGGGTCGCCCGTGCGGGTGCCCCGTCCCGACGGGAACGGGCTGGACGGAGCCCCGTCTGGCAGTCTGTCGCCGTGCCTCGCGACCCTCGACAGATCCAGCTGGAGATCGACGCCGCCCGTGAGTCGCTGGCGGCCACCCTCGACCAGCTGGTCTTCCGCAGCAGCCCGCAGCGACTGAAGGCGCGGGGCCAGGCGGCGGTCCAGAACTTCCTGACCACCGCCGCGGGGAAGGCGACGGTCGGCGCGCTGGGCCTGCTCGTGACGCTGGTCGTCGTCCAGAAGGTCCGGAACCGCAACGACTGACCGGCCCGTGCGGCACCCGCGCCCCGACCCGGTGGGTCCGGGGCAGGAGTCGGTGTGGAGCTATCCGCGCCCGCCGTCGGCCGAGGTCACCGGGCGCCGGGTCGTCGTCGAGCTCGGCGGCCGCGTGGTGGCCGACAGCGTCCGCGCCGTGCGGGTCTGCGAGACCAGCCACCCGCCCGTCTTCTACGTCCCGCGTCCCGACGTCGCCGACGGCGTCCTGCGGCCCGCCGCCGGCACCTCCTGGTGCGAGTGGAAGGGGGCGGCGACCTACTGGGACGCCGAGGTCGACGGCGAGCGGCTGCCCGCCGTGGCGTGGTCCTACGAGGACCCGGCGCCCCGGTACGCGCTGCTGCGCTCGGCCGTGGCGTTCTATCCGAGCCGGGTCGACCGCGCCCTCGTCGACGGCGAGATCGTCCGGGCGCAGGCCGGCGACTTCTACGGCGGCTGGATCACCGCCGAGGTCGTCGGGCCCTTCAAGGGGGAGCCCGGAACGCTGGGCTGGTGAGTCAGCCCTGCTCGGGCCGGGCGTTGCGGATCAGGGGCATGACGACGATCTCGAGCACCTGGTCGATGTAGGCCTCGTCGACCGGCTCCCCGGTGAGCAGCCACCGCTGCACGATGAGGGCGCTGGTGGCCTCCGCGGTCACCGACCGCGCCAGCCCGGGGCGGACCTCGCCGCGTGCCTCGGCGCGGGCCCACATCTCGGCGTAGGCGCCGCGCCACACCGCGAGCGGGCCGTTCTGGAAGGCCTCCACCAGGGCCGGCTGGTGCTGCATGGCCGGCAGGAGCGAGCGGATGGCGGCGCCGGCCGGGCTGTCGATCATCGTGCCGACCAGCCGCATCATCGCCCGCAGGTCACCCTCGATCGAGCCGGTGTCCTCGGGGACGGCGATGGCGCGGTTGAGGTCGGAGATGGTGTCGACCACCAGGTCCTGCTTGGTGCGCCACCGGCGGTAGATGGTGGCCTTGCCGACACCGGCCTCCGAGGCCACGGCGTCCATGGTGAGCGCCCCGTAGCCGACCTCGGCGAGCAGTCGCAGGATGGCCGCCCGGATGACCCCGTCGCGGCTGGGATCGCGGGGGCGCCCGCCCCGGGAGGGGCGGGGCGAGTCGATCATCTGAGCAGCGAACATGGGGTGACCTTAGACATTCAGGTTGAGGACGGATGCCAGCCACGCGTGGGCTTGGCGTGCGACACACCCGGACAGGGGACGCTCACCGACCGGAACCGCCGCGCGCGCCTGCCCGACCGGGTTGCGGCCCTCGGTCATCCTGCAGGGGTGGCAAGCACCGACGGCGGCGCCCGGCGCCGGGAGTACTGGCACGTCCCCGGTCACGCCGGTCGGGTCCTCCTGGGCAGCACGGACGGGGACCTGCTGGCGGCGGTGGCGCGGACCGCGCGGGCGCTCGGGCTGCCGGTGGCCGGCGGGCCGGACCTCCTCGACCTCACCGACGAGGACGGCGGCCGCGGCATCGCCCGGCTGTTCCAGCGGCTGGCCCGCGAGCTGACCACCGCGGAGGCCGACCACGTCCGCGTGGCGACCGACCCCCCGACGCACGGATCCGCGCTCGCCGGACGGCTGCTGACCGCCCCCACCCTCGCCGTGGAGCTGGCCCGCCGCGGGGTCACCGCCGAGATCGGCGTCCTCGCCGAGGCCGAGCTGTGGTCGGTGTACCAGCCCGTCGTCCGGCTGTCCGACCGCTCGGTCGTCGCCCAGGAGGCGCTGCTGCGGGGCCTGGTGGACGGCCGCGAGGTCGGCGGGGAGGACCTCTTCTTCGTCGCCGAGTCCGCCGGCTGGCTGCCGCGGCTGGACCGGATCGGCCGGGAGTCGGCGATCGCCGGCGCTGCGCCCTGGCTGGACGACGCCGACCTGTTCGTGAACTCCGACCCGGCGTCGGTCATCCGGCCGCGGACCGACCTGGCCTCCACCGAGCAGGCGCTGCACGACGCCGGCATCGAACCGACCCGGCTGGTCGTCGAGGTGGGTGAGGTCTCGGCGGTCAGCGACCGTGGGCACCTGCTGTCGGTGCTCGAGCACTACCGCTCGCTGGGCTGGCGGGTGGCACTCGACGACGTGGCGGCCGGCTGGTCGAGCCGGTCGCTGCTCGCCGCCGTCCGCCCGGACGTGGTCAAGCTCGGCAGGCCGCTGGTGCAGGCGCTGCCCGACGACGGCGCCCGCACGATGGTCCGGTCGGTGGTCGAGCTGGCCCACCGGCTGGGTGCGCTGGTCGTGGCCGAGGGGGTCGAGACCGAGCAGGTCGCCGAGGAGGTCACCCGGCTGGGAGCCGACCTCGGTCAGGGCTGGCTGTTCGGGCGGCCGGCCTCCCGTTGGACGCCGTCCGCCCGCGTCGTCACGCGCTGAACGCAGGGCGTCCATCTCCGCAGCGTGCCCGCGATGCCCCGGTTGCACAGGGGCACGAGGACGTCTCCGGGGGGTCCGGAGTGCTCTGCGGTCCGGGCCCTTCGACCCGTTGCGGGATCAGTGCAGTCCCCATCCGGTGAGCACCGGCCGGCGGTGCTCGTGCCCGAGGATCCCGTAGGAGCCGGCCGGCAGTGCGAGCAGGGCGCCGGCGGCCGGCTCGAGGCGCAGCCAGCGGGCCGTCAGCACCCGCAGCACGTGCCCGTGCGCGACCAGTACGACGTCACCGTCGGGCAGGACCTCCCGGGCGCGCTCCAGCACCCGGTCCACCCGCACGCCGACGTCGGCCAGCGTCTCGCCGGGGGTGTCCCCGGCGATCGTGCCGTCGACCCAGATCGACCACACCCGGCCGAGTTCCTCGCTGATCGCCGCGGTGGTGCGGCCCTCGTAGCCGCCGTAGTCCATCTCGACGAGGTCCTCGTCGGTGCCGGTCACAGCGAGCCCGGCCAGCTCGGCGGTACGGCGCGCCCGGAGACGGGGGCTGACCCACACCGCCGCGAACTCCCGCCCGCGGAAGGTGTCGGCCAGCCGGCGGGCCTGCGCTTCGCCCTCGGGCAGGAGCGGCAGGTCGGTCACGCTGGTGTGCTGCCCGCTGAGGCTCCACTCCGTCTGGCCGTGGCGCAGTACGACGATCTCGCCCATCGGGCCATCCTCCCTCTCCCCGGCGGTCCATCCTGGGCATGCAACCCGGGGTGTCCGCAGAGGGCCGGTCCGCGCTCCCGCGGAAGCGCCGCCGTCAGCGCCAGCGCCGCAGGGTCCCGAGCCGCCCCGTGTGGCGCGCCGGGCGGTCGTCGGCCCGCCGGGTGCCACGCACCTGGTGCAGGACTCCGGAGCGACGGGCCGGGGGCACCGGCTCGGCCGGGAACAGGGGCAGGAGCCGGTTCGCGGCCGGCCGGACCGGGTCCTCCCCGGCCAGTGGCCCGTCGAGCTCCAGCCGGTCGGCCAGGCCGGCGGCCCGCACCAGCCGACGCGTGGCGGCCGGGGCCCCGACCACCCGGCACGAGCGTCCCGCCGGCGACAGCGCGTCGGTGAAGCGGGTCAGGGCGTACAGCGCCGAGCAGTCCCGGAACCGGGTACCGGCGACGTCGACGACGACCCGGCCGGTGCCGAGGCCGGCGGCCTCCTCCAGCGCGCTGGTCAGGCGACCGACGGTCGAGACGTCGGCGTCGCCGACCACCCGGACGACGACCAGATCGGGTGCGGGGACGAGGGCGACTCGCAGGTGCGGCACGGGTACTCCGGCGGGGTGTGCAGCGACCGCCTCTGGCTCCAGCGGCTGCCCGCGACGCTAGCCCCGACGGGACGCCGTCACAACACGGAGTCCTCGATCGACTGCGCAGCGCTCAGGCGTGTCGCCGGCGACCCGCCGCGACGACGCCGCCCCGCACGCGGCACCATGGCGGCGTGGACGCCGAGGACTTCCGCCACGTCAGGGACGCCGTCCGGCAGTTGGTCCGGGAGGTCGTCGTGCCGCTCGAGGAGCGGATCGAGGAGGAGGACCGCATCCCCGACGAGCTGCGCGCCCGCGCCGCCGACATGGGGCTGTTCGGTTACGCGCTGCCCGAGGAGCACGGCGGTCTGGGCGTCACGATGGCCGAGGACGTCGAGCTGGCCATGGAGTTCGGCTACACCACGCCGGCGTTCCGCTCCCTGTTCGGCACCAACAACGGGATCGCCGGCCAGGTGATCGCCCGGTTCGGCAGCGAGGAGCAGAAGAAGGCGTACCTGCCCCGGCTGGCCTCGGGCGAGCTGATCGGCTCCTTCGCCCTGACCGAGGCCGAGGCGGGCTCCGACCCCGCCGGACTGCGCACCACCGCCCGCCGGGACGGTGACGGCTGGGTGCTCAACGGCGTCAAGCGCTACATCACCAACGCCCCGCTGGCCGACCTGTTCGTCGTGTTCGCCCGGAGCGACCCCGAGGAGCGCGGCGGCCGGGGCATCTCCAGCTTCGTCGTCGACGCTGCCACGCCCGGGCTCACCGTCGGACCGCACGACCGCAAGATGGGGCAGTCCGGCGCCTGGACGGCGGAGGTGTTCCTCGACGACGTGCGGGTGCCGGCAGGCGCGCTGGTCGGTGAGGAGGGGCGCGGCTACGCGAAGGCGCTGACCGTGCTGTCCCGCGGCCGGTTGCACATCGCCGCGCTGAGCGTCGGCATGGCCCAGCGGGTGCTCGACGAGTCGGTCGGCTACGCCGCCACCGCCCAGCAGGGCGGTGCCCCGATCGGCCGGTTCCAGCTGGTCCAGGCGCACCTGGCTGACATGCACGCCGAGCTCCTGGCCGGGCGGAGCCTGGTCCGCGACGTGGCCGCCCGCTACGACACCGGCGAGGACACCTCCCTCGGGCCGTCGTCGGCCAAGCTGTTCTGCACCGAGATGGTCGGCCGCGCCGTCGACCGCGCGGTCCAGGTGCACGGCGGCCTCGGCTACCTGCGCAGCACGCCGGTCGAGCGCTTCTACCGCGACGCCCGTCTCCTCCGGCTCTACGAGGGCACCAGCGAGGTGCAGCGCGTGATCATCGGCGGCGGGCTCCTGCGCGACGCCGGCATGCCGCGTGCCTGAGGCGGATGCGCGGGCCGCCCGGCGGGAGGTCGTGGGCGAGCTCGGTGCGGCGCTGCGCGAGCTGGTCGACGCCGCCGTCCGCACCGAGGTGCCGGGCGAGGAGCTCGCCGCCGTCGCCGCGGCCGCCCGTGGCCTGGCCGACCGCCTGCGCGCGGAGGCGCGGGACGTGCACGAGGTCGCCTCCGTCGACGACCCCGACCTGGGCGAGCGCTGGTACAGCCCGGTCTACGGCCCCGGCAGCCCCGTCGCGCCGCCGTTGGTGGCGACGAGCACGCCCGACGGGCGGGCCACCGGCCGGGTCACCGTCGGCAAGCCGCACGAGGGGCCGCCCGGACTGGTGCACGGCGGCGTCGTCGCGACCCTGCTCGACCACGTGCTGGCCCGGGCCGTGCGCGCGGCCGGCCGCGGCGGCCTGACCGCCACGCTGACCGTCAGCTACCGCCGGCCGGTGCCGCTCGGCATCCCGCTGGTGCTCACGGCGGAGGCGGGGGAGGCCGACGGGCGGCGCACGACGGCGACCGCCCGGCTGGCCGCCGAGGACGACCCGGGCACGGTGCTCGCCGAGGCCGACGGCCTGTTCGTGGCCATGCGGCCGGAGCGCGCGGCGACGGTGTTCGGGTCGACCGGACGGTCGGCCGGCGCCTGGACCGCCCGCGGCGACTAGCGAGGGTCCGGCGACGGTCGCCCCGAAGGCGGCCTCAGGGACAGTTCGCTCGTGATGACCAGGGCCGCCCTGCTGCCCGGGGTGGTGGTCGGTGCCATGTCACGCCGTTACCTCCCGGCCCACCTTCGTCCGGCGGACGTGCTCGCCGTGAGCTCGGCTTCCGGCCGTTGTCCTGCTCGTTCGGTCCTTGATGGGGTGACCGATGAGTCCCAGCAACAGCAGGAGTCAGACCCCCATGCCCAAGGTCACCGCACACCTGTCCATCTCGCTCGACGGCTACGTCGCCGGCCCCCGCCAGACCCGGGAGGAGCCACTCGGCGTTCTCGGCGAGGACCTGCACCTCTGGCATCTCGGCCAGACCGACAACGACGTCGACCACGCGATGACTGCGCGGATCCTCGCGCCGCGCGGCGCCTACGTGATGGGGCGCAACATGTACGCCCCCGATCGTGGTGAGTGGGCCGACGCCGCCGGTGGGGAGATGTGGCGCGGCTGGTGGGGCGAGGACCCGCCGTACCACGCGCCGGTTTTCGTGCTGACCCACTACCCGCACGACCCGGTCGAGATGGAGGGCGGCACCACCTTCCACTTCGTCACCAGCTTCGAGGAGGCGATGGAGCGCGCAGTCGAGGCGGCGGGCGATGACACGGTCACCATCGCCGGAGGAGCGAGTGCGGTCCGGCAGGGCTTCGAGGCGGGCGTGATCGACGAGATCATGCTCAGCCACGCGCCGATCGTGCTCGGCGGCGGCGAGTCGCCGTTCGCGGGCCTCGCCAACCTCCGGCTGAAGCCGATCGAGGTGCACGCGTCGCCGAACGCGACGCACATCGTCTACTCGACGCGGGACTTGGGAGACACCTCCTAGTCTAGCTAGCTGCCGAACGCCGAGGTCCCGCCCACACCGGGGACGGATTCCGGGCCTCCGGCACCCAGCAGCGGTCGTCGGCATGGGCTCCCACACGGCGACCCAAGCGAACACGAGTACCCCTGGCCACCCCGGCGACGATCCCCCGACTGACGCGGCCGCGCGCGTGTCGACGTTCGTCTCAAGGGTGGCACGAGCCGCCCAGTGGATGTTGACGCGGAAGTCCCTGAGTGCGCCGATCAGGGCGACGAGAGCTCCGGCTCGGTCTCCTCGCCGCTGTCGGTGACGCATCTGCCTTCCGCGCCGTGACGCTGGCCATCCTGCGGCCGATCAGGAGGGTGCCACGACACCAGGATCTCGTCGTCGCCGATGCGGACCAGCACCTGCTCCATGTCGAGATCTACCTGGTGGAACTCGGGACGTTGCGGCGTGATGGGTTTCCCCGTCACCCCACAGCGAGGCCGATGAGTTCGTGGTTCCCGGCCGGTCCACGCTCGTGACACCCGAGGAAGGACACCGCCATGTCGGAGCTTCTCGTCGATTTCATCACCTCCCTCGACGGCTACGCATCGGGCGAGGGATGGCCCGGTTTCTGGGGCCTGGAGGGCCCGGAGTACCTCGCATGGCTCGGCGAACAGCCCGAGGTCACCTACCTGATGGGAGCGAACACCTACCGCCTGATGTCGGGCTTCGCCGCCGGCGATGTCCCGAGTGGCCAGGACGAGTTCAGGCCCGAAGAAGAGGCGTCCGTCGACGAGCTCACGCGCGCGTCCAAGGTGGTGTTCTCCTCCTCACTCGAGGAGCCACTGACGTGGGCCAACTCCACGCTCGTCCGCGGTGACGCCGTCGAGGCGGTCCGCGCCATGAAGTCGAGTGGCTCGGGGCTCCTCAGCACGATCGGCAGCCTCAGCCTGTGCCGGTCCCTGCTACGAGCCGGACTCGTCGACCGCTTCCGGGTCGGGATGTTCCCGGTGATCACCGGGGCCACGGGCGCAGAACGCATCTACGACGGCTATCCGGACGTCGCCCTCGAGATGATCGAGCACCGCACCTTCGACGGCCGCATCCAGATGGTCGAGTACAAGCCCCGCGTGCTCGAGCACCCGCCGCTCGGCGCCCCTGCGTGATGTCGCCCCCGTCCGCCGGTCTGGACGGCCGCCCGAAGTGCAGACCGCGGCCGACCGGCTTGGTCATGAGACAGCCCAGCGTCTGACCATCTGGCTCGGCGATGATGGCGCCTGTCTCGTCCGCGAGCTCGCGTGAAATCGTGGCAGCTGTCTCGCGGAAGGCGCCCGACTCGGAGCGAACAGCGCTGTCAGCGGCCCCTTGCACGTCCGCATCGGTCCTGATCGTGAGCCGGCAGATGCAGCCGCTCCGCGGCACCTGAGCTTCGCTACCTTCTGTCGGCCAGCCGCTTCAGACCCCGCAACTTCCTCAGCCCTGAAGCTTGTCCATAGTGGGCCGCTCTGGGACAGCTGGCTGCGAAGGCGGCCTCGGGGACGCCCACCCAGCCGGATTCGACGCCGGAGGACTCGGCCTCCTCGTGACCCATATGGCACAGGGAAACGTCCGAATTCGTACAGCCTTCCTGCCTCCTGAGCGTGATGCTGGTCGGTGTCAACGAAGGGGCGGGCCACCGCCTGGACGAGATCAGAGGAGCCTTGCGCGTGAGCGATCAGATCACCTGGGAGAAGTGCCCACAGTGCGGTGACTCCGCCGCCGTGGGCTGGGTGAAGGTCCGGGAGATCACCGGACCCACGGTGGTGTGGATGCCGGCGGAGTTCGATTGCCCAGCGGGATGTGACCTCACGCAGGAAGAGCGCTTGGCTGCGTTCGATCCCTCGAGCTGGGTGTGAAGCGCGCGAGCTCTGCTGGCCTGACCGGTAACGGACCGGAGATGTGGCCTCCTCGCCGCAGCGTCACCGCACGTGGTGCGACTGACCGCGGGCGCTGTGTTCCACCGTCTGACGTCGCCGCGATGTGTCCCCACGTGCGCCGCTCAGAGACAGGTGCCGGATCAGGGGCACCTTCGTGAGGCCAGCTTCACGTGGGCCGACGGGAGCCCGCTCACGGCTTGTTGCGACCGCGCCAGAGGACGACAGCAGCGACGACCATCCAGCCCACGAGGATCGACACGAGTGCCCAGCCGACCCAGCCTGGATCGCCCTCGGGCACGCTGACTACGCCGAGCACACAGGGATCCTGACGGTTCGAGCGGGGCACGGCGAGCGCTCGTGTCCCTGAACGGGCCGCTCAGGGCGACGCCCCACCAGCTCACCATGGGCGTGGCTCAGGACGCTTCGAGACTGGCGATGCGAGCTGCGCGACGCTCGGCACCGTCGAGCGGACTCACCGACGGACGGCGTAGCGAAGCAGGACGTTGTCGGATCCCGCGGGGCGGCGGGCGTCGAGCAAGGTCAGGTCGGTGGGCCGGTCGAAGGTCGGTGTGCCGCCGGCGAGCGCCCGGGGCCCCACCATGAGGTGGATCTCGTCGACCAGCCCGTGGGCGAGCAGCCCGTTCCACATGGTCCGGCTGGCGAAGACCAGGATGTCGCCGGTCCCGCGCTGCTTCTCGGCGGTGACCCGGGCGGCCGCGGCGGCGCGCGGGACGACGGTGGTCACGCCGTGCCACGGGTTGTCGGTCGGCACGACGAGCCCGTCGCTGATGACGATCTTCGGAAGCGGGTCGTAGCGCCGGCTGAGCTCACGGTTGTCGTCGCTGAGGGCACGGTTGGCGGGGTCGTGCGGGGCGTCGGCGATGTGCGGCCAGTAGGAGCTGAAGCCCTCGAACGAGCGCCGGCCGAGCAGCACGGTGCCGGCGGAGCGGATCCGCTCGAGGTTGTAGGCGTCGAAGGCGGCGTCCATGTTCAGGGCCATGACGTCGCCGCCCGGCCCCTCGAACGACCCGTCGAGAGAGACGGTGTTGCTGACGACCACGGTGCGCACGGGGTCCTCCTCCCGTCGGGGCCCCGGGTGGGCCCTCCACCACTGAGTCGGAGCTGGTCCGACCATCTCGACATCGAGATCGCCGCCAGCAGCTCCGCGCAGGCCGCTCGGGGACATCGGGGACCGCTGCCCGCGCCGCATCGGCAGAGCGACCCTCGGCGGCCGCCGCGGTACGGGTCAGTCGGCCCGCGGGCCGCGAGCGTTGGCCGGGTCCCCCGCCGGGTCGAGCTCCGCTCCGCCGGCCGGGTGCAGGAGCGGGCCCGGCGCGCCCTCCCCACGGCCGAGCGCCGCGACGAACTGCCGCAGCACGTCGTCGCCGGCGTGGAACGGCGCCCAGTCCAGCAGCCGCCGGGCGCGGGTCGTGTCCAGGGCGGGTGCCTGCGTCCCGATGTCCAGCCAGCCGGGTTCGGTGGGCACCAGGTGGGCGTGGAACGCCGCCGCCAACGCGGTGCGCAGCACCACGGCCGGCACCGGCACCCGCACGGTGCCCAGCGCCGTGGCGATGGCGTTCGCGTCCATCGTCGGCTCGGCGGCGAGGTTGAACGGGCCGGGCGCGCGGCGGTCGAGGATCCTCCCGAGGGCGTCGGCGACGTCGTCGGCGTGGATGAAGGAGACGTAGACCGACGGCAGCGGCAGGGGCAGCACCTTGGCGACCGACCCGGGCAGCAGGCGGGCCGCGCCGAAGAGCAGCGGGCCGAGGAAGTAGCGGCCGATCTCGCTGCTGGCCTCCGGCTGCAGGACCAGCGTCGGGCGCACGACGGTGAGCGTCGTCCCCGCGGCGCGGCTGACGACGTCGCGCACCACCTGTTCGGCCTGGGACTTGTCGCGGCTGTACTGCGCGCTGGGGATACCGGTGGTGGGCCAGTCCTCGGCCACCTCGGTCCGCCCGGCCCCGGGGGCGTAGGCCCCGAGCGAGGACATGTGCACGACGTGGCGCACGCCCGCGGCCACCGCGGCCCGGGCCACCCGGCGGGTGCCCTCGACGTTGACCCGGTGCAGCCGCTCGGGCTCCCGGCCGGGCTGCAGCGCCCACGCCAGGTGCACGACCGCGTCGACGCCGTCGAGGAACCGGGTGAGCGCGTCCTCGCTGCGGGCCTCGCCGAGATCGGCGAGGTGCCACCGGACGTCGTCGTAGGGGCCGCCGTCGGGCGGCTGGCGCCGGGCCAGTCCGCGCACCTCGGCCACGCCGCTGTCGGGAGCGGTGAGCCGGCGCAGCAACGCCGTCCCCACGTTGCCGGTCGCACCGGTCACGGCGACCGTCAGGCCCTGGAGGTGGTCCCGGGACAGTTCAGTCATGCAGGGGCGGCTACCCGGAGGACGGCGGCCTACCCGGGCGCCCGGCATCGGGGCTGGCGGGCCGGGCCGTCACCCGAACGTCACAGACGACGACCACGGCGGAAACCCGGCGACTGTCTACTCGCACGCAACCGCGAACACCGCGAGTAGACGACACGAGAGGTCCCGCATGGACGTCGGAAGCACTGCTTTCATCCTCGCCGCCACGATGGCGGTCGCCCTGATGATCCCCGGGCTGGCCCTCTTCTACGGGGGCATGGTCTCCTCCCGCGGCGTGCTCAACATGATCATGATGGTGTTCGGAGCGGTCGCCGTCGTGGGCGTGCTCTGGACGTTCTTCGGCTTCTCCGCCGTCTTCGGGAACTCCTACGGCGGCGCCGGCCTGCTCGGCGACGTCACCGAGTACCTGGGGCTGGGCTCGCTGGTGCCCGGTGACGAGAGCGCCGCGCTGCCCCCGGCACTGGTTGCCGTCTTCCAGGCGCTGTTCGCGGTGATCACCACGGCGCTCATCGCCGGCGCGGTGGCCGACCGGGTGCGCTTCGGCCCGTGGCTGCTGTTCGCCGGGCTGTGGGCGGCGCTGGTCTACTTCCCGATCGCGCACTGGGTGTTCGCCTTCGACTCCGCCGACGGCAGCGTCCTCGGCGGGTGGATCGCCAACAAGCTCGCCGCGGTCGACTTCGCCGGTGGCACCGCGGTGCACATCAACGCCGGCGTCGCCGCGCTGGCCGTCGTCCTCGTGGTCGGCAAGCGCACCGGCTGGCCCCGGCAGGCCCGGCCCAACAGCCTCCCGCTGGTCGCCCTCGGTGCCGGGGTCCTGTGGTTCGGCTGGTTCGGGTTCAACGGCGGCTCGGCGCTCGCGGCGGGCAACAGCGCGTCGGTGGTCATGCTGAACACCTTCAACGCCACCTGCGCGGCGATCCTCGCCTGGCTGCTGGTGGAGCGGCTGCGCGACGGGCACGGCACGGTGCTCGGCGGGATGTCCGGCGCGATCGCCGGCCTGGTCGCCATCACTCCCGCCTGCGGTGCGGTCACCCCGATGGGCGCGCTGGCCGTCGGCGCGATCGCCGGCGCGATCTGCCCGCTGGCGGTGGCCCTGAAGTACCGGTTCGGCTACGACGACTCGCTCGATGTCGTCGGCGTCCACCTGGCCGGCGGCATCGTCGGCACCCTGCTGGTCGGGGTCTTCGGCTCCGCCGAGGCGCCCAGCGGCCGCGACGGCCTGCTGTACGGCGGCGGCCTCGAGCTGCTCGGCGTGCAGGCGGTCGCCGCGGTCGCGGTGATCGGCTACTCCTTCGTCGTCTCGCTGCTCATCGCCCTGGCGATCCACAAGACGATCGGGATGCGGCTGCCGCAGGAGGCCGAGGTCAACGGCATCGACCTCGCCGAGCACGCCGAGATCGCCTACGACCTCGAGGGTGCCCTGCACGCTCCCGGGCAGACCACGACGCCGGAGAGCGTCATCGCCTCGGCCGAGCGGATCGCTGCCGGCGGCGCCCCGTCCCCGCGCTCGGAGACGACCACCGGCTGACGTCCGGGCCGCCGATCACGGCGCCGTGACCGCCTCGGGAGCCCCCGGGGTGGTCACGGCGCCGTCGTCGCGCGGGCGGAGGCCGAGGGAGAGGACGGCGATCGCCAGCACCGCCGCCGCGCCCGCCGCGAACCCGGCCGGGATGCCCGCGGCCTCGGCCAGCCGCGGCACGAGCAGGCTGCCGGCCAGTCCGCCCAGCATGAGCGCCAGCGACGTCGCCGAGATCGTCGTGGAGCGCTGGCCGGACGTCGTCCGGGCGTGCAGCAGCTGCTGCAGCAGCGGGACCGCTGCGGCGTGCAGCAGGTAGAAGCCGGCGAACGCCACCCCCGCCAGGACGACGCCCGGCGCGACCGCCACACCGCCCACGGTCACCGCACCGAGCAGCGCCAGGCCGGCCGCGGCCCGGGCGGCCGACCCCCGCGCCAGCCGGCGCGCCGCCGGCGCCAGCAGCGCGCCCACCGCCCCTGCCCCGTACGAGACCGCGATGACGATCCCGAACGCCGCCGAGCCCTCGGTCCGGCTGCCGACGAGGTCGGCGACGTGCAGCGGCCCGAGCAGTTCGAGCGTGGTGAGCACGGCCCCGGTCAGTGCGGAGATCGCCAGCAGCCGCCGGAGCACCCGGTCGCGGACCACCAGCCGGGAGGTGCCGCCGACGACCGCGGGCACCTCCCGGAGCCCGGCCCGCAGCGCCGAGCGCCCGCCGCGCCGCGGTGGACCCACGGGGACGACGAGCAGCGCCACCCCGGCCAGCGACACCGCGCCGAGGCCGGCAGCCAGCAGCAGCGACGCGGCGAGCGCCCCGCCCGCGAGGGAGGGCAACAGCCCGCCCAGCACCGCGCCCAGCGCCAGCCCCGCGCCGTCGGCCGCCCCTGCCCTCGACAGGCCCGGGGTGACGTCGGCGCCCGGGGCGGCGGCGTGGACGGCGTCGACGTACCAGGCCTCCAGCGGCCCGGAGTCCAGCGCGCGGCCGACCCCCAGCAGCGCCCACGCGACGGCGAACAGCAGCACGTCGTCGGCGACCACCAGGGTGAGCGTCCCGGCGATCGACAGCAGCCCGGAGAGGAGCAGCACCGGCCGGTGGCCGATCGCGTCGGCCAGCCCGCCGGTGGGCAGCTCCAGCACCAGCGTGACGACGGAGTAGACCGCGAGCGCCACGCCGATGTCGGCCGGGGACAGCCCGCGGTCGGAGGCCAGCAGCACGGTCACCGGGGTGCTGATGCCCACCGGCAGCCAGCGCAGCCCCGTCAGGACGACGAACCGGCGGGTGGCGGCCCGGACCGACAGCTCCCGGCTCACGACGGGTACTCGAGCAGCGGAAGCAGGTCGACCAGCACGTGCACCAGCGGCTCGCCCGGCTCCTCGCGCGTGTCCCGCCACCGCTCCAGGACGGCGTTCAGCTCGTCGGCCAGTGCGCGGGTGCCGGCGGGGGAGAGGTGCAGCGCCCAGTCGTTGAGCGAGGCCGCGTCGCGCCGACCCTCGTCGAGGTCGTCCCGCTGCTCGGCGTGCGCGGCCAGCACCCGGCGGTGCTGCGAGAGTGTCCGGTGGACGAACTCCTCCACCACCTCGCGTCCGCCGGGCCGGTCGACGACGTCCTCGGTGTGCCACCGGGTGCTGCGGTGCAGGGCCCGCCACCACCGCTCCCGGGCGGTGCCCTCGCCGGGCACCTCCTCGACGAACCCCAGCGCGGCGAGCCGGCGCAGGTGGTAGCTGGTGGCGCCGCTGCTCTCCCCGAGCCGCTGGCCGAGCCGGGAGGCGGTCGAAGGGCCGTCGGCGCGCAGCACCCCGAGCAGGGAGGTGCGCAGCGGGTGGGCCAGGGCGCGCAGCGTGCGGGGGTCGTGCACGTCGACGGTCGGGGTGGGCGGGTCCTCCTCGGTCACGACGCCGAGACTAGAGTGCAAAGAGTTGTTTGCAAAGACGCCTTTGCACTAGTCGGCGCCGACCTCCTCCAGGGTGTGGCCGCGGTGCTCGGGCAGTGCCCACGAGGCCAGGGCGGTCAGCACGAAGAAGGCGGCGAACGTGCCGAACACCAGCGGGTTTCCGCCGGCGTCCAGCAGCGGCGGCACGCACAGCGGTGCGGCGATCGAGGCGATCCGGCCGAAGCCGGCGGCCGCGCCGGAGCCGGTGCCCCGCAGCGCGGTCGGGTAGACCTCCGGGGTGACCGCGTAGACCGCGCCCCAGGCGCCGAGGTTGAAGAACGACAGCACCATGCCGGTGACCAGCACCGCGGTGTCGCCGTCGGCCAGCGCGAACATCCCGGCGCCGGCGGCGGAGCCGAGGAGGAAGACCACGAGCGTCGGCCGCCGCCCCCAGCGCTCGATGAGCACCGCGGCCGCCGCGTAGCCGGGCAACTGCGCGAGCGTGATGAGAAGCGTGAAGCCGAACGAGCGCACCAGCGAGAACCCGGACGCCACCAGCAGCGTGGGCAGCCAGATGAAGGCGCCGTAGTAGGAGAAGTTGATGCCGAACCAGACGGTCCACAGGGCCGCCGTCCGGCGCCGGGTGCCCGGCGCCCACAGCGCTCCCGGTCCCGGCGGCCGGGTGGGCTCCGGCGTCGCGGACGGCACCGGCTCCACGCCGGCGGCGGACTCGAAGCGCCGCACCGCCGCCTCGGCCTCCTCCACGCGGCCGCGCATCTCCAGGAAGCGCACCGACTCGGGCAGCCCGCGCCGCACCACGACGGCGTACAGGGCCGGCACGGCGCCCAGCGCCAGGGCCCACCGCCAGCCGGCGTCGCTGCGGGGGACCACGAAGTAGCCGATGAGGGCGGCGAGCAGCCAGCCGACCGCCCAGAACGCCTCCAGCAGGACGACGACCCGGCCGCGGACCCGGGCCGGGGCGTACTCGCTGACCAGGGTGGAGGCCACCGGCAACTCCGCGCCGAGGCCCAGGCCGATGAGGAAGCGGAAGACCAGCAGCGCCCCGACCGACCAGGACAGCGCGGCCGCGCCGGTGGCCACCCCGAACACCAGCAGGGTCAGGGCGAAGACCTGGCGGCGGCCGATCCGGTCGGCGAGCAGGCCGCCCAGCGTGGCGCCCAGCGCCATCCCGACGAAGCCGATGGAGCCGATCCAGGACAGCTCGGTCGGGGTGAGCGACCACTGGACGGCGAGCGCGGCCATCACGAACGAGATGAGGCCGACGTCCATCGCGTCCAGGGCCCAGCCCAGGCCCGAGCCGACGACCAGCCGGCCGTGCTGGCGGGTGAACGGCAGCCGGTCCAGGCGCTGCGCGCGGGTCGGCCAGGTGGTGGTGGCGTCGGTGGTCATCGCGGCGCTGCTACCCGGGGCGGCGCGCGGCCACGCGGGGGTCAGCCGCCGTCGTCCTCGCCGTCGGTGGCGTCCTCGAGCTCCTGCTCGGCGTCGTCGACGCCCTGTTCCACCTCCTGCTCGACGCCGTCGTCGACGACGTCGTCACCGCACGCGGCGACGGTGAACCCGGAGGCGGCGAGGGCGAGGCCCACGGCTGCGGTGCGCCAGCGCCGGCGAGTGGACGTGGACATGGTGCCTCCCTGCGTCGTCGGACTCCGACGACAGGTGGGTGCCCCGGAGAGCGCCTGCTCATGCGGGCTCAGACGACGTGCCCGTACCCGGTGACGGTGAGGAACCGGATCGGCAGCTCGACCAGCTCGGCCGGCCCGTGCGGCCCCTCCCCGTCGAACACCAGGGAGTCGCCGGCGTGCATCTCGTACCGCGCCTCACCGTGCCCGTAGACCATCACGCCCTCGAGCACGTACAGGAACTCGGTGCCGGGGTGCTGGAACAGCGGAAAGACCTCGCTGGCCTCGGTGAGCGTGACCAGCAGCGGCTCGAGCCGCTTGTGCTCGCCGCGCAGCGAGCCGAGCAGCTGGTAGAGGTGGCCGACGTTGCTGCCGCGCCGCACGATCTGCGCGCCGTGCCCGGCGGGGGTGAACACCGCCTCGCGCTCGGCGTCCAGGCCGCGGAACAGCGCGGTCACCGGGACGGCGAGCCCCTCGGCCAGCCGGGCCAGGCTGGAGAGGCTGCAGGAGGTCTGTGCGTTCTCGATCTTCGACAGCATCGCCTTGCTCATGCCGGTCAGCCGCGCGAGCTCGGCCAGGGAGATGCCCTTGGCCAGCCGGAACTCGCGCACGCGGAGGGCGATGACGCCCTCCAGGTGTCCGCCCGGCGCCTCGTCGTGCACGCCGTCAGGGGTGACCTCCACGGCCGGAGCATAGGTCCGGTGAGCCGCTCGGAACCCTGGGTTGATGAGAACGTCACGCGCAGTTGACCCATCCGCCGTACACCCTCCGTAGCTTGGGTTTCCCGAGAGTGGACGATCTGCGGAGGCGACATGACCACCAGTGCACCGGCCATCGGCCACGCCAGCGGCGGCTCGACCGGGCTGCCCAGCATGGAGGTGCCGGGCGTCCGGGCCTTCATCGGCGACACGCTGGCCAACCCCGGCGGCGCCGAGTTGTGCGGCGGCTTCTTCGAGCTGTTCGCCGGCGCGCCGCTGGACTACGAGTACACCTACGACGAGATGAAGCTCGTGGTCGAGGGCGAGTTCCACCTCACCGACCTCGACACCGGGCAGCGCGTGGTGGCCCGCGAGAAGGACGTGCTGTTCTTCCCGAAGGGCACGCGGATCCGCTTCGAGACCCCCGACCGGGCGCTGGGCTTCTACACCGGCCAGCGCTCGTTCGCGCCCTGACCGGCATGGGGGGAGCGCACACCAGCGTCCCGCGCTGGCCGGCCGGCGACCCGGGCGTGGACCCCGCCGCGCGGTCGGTGGCGATGCTCGGGTTCGGTCCGGCCGGCGTCGCCGCCGTCCGCCGGTGGCTGCCGCAGGTGCCGCCGGGCACGCCGGTCACCGCCACCACGACGGGGGCCGCGGACGCCGCCGTCCTCGACGAGCTGGCCCGGCGGGTCGCCGCGAGCAGCGTCGGCTGGCGGCTCATGCTGGCCGGCCCGGAGGCCGACGTCCTCGCCGCCCGCGCGGTCGCCGTGGACGGGGGCCTGCTCGACGCCGAGGTCCGCACGGCCGTCACCGACACCGGCCGCAAGCGGGTCTTCTGCCCGCACTGCCGGACCACGACCGAGGCCGAGGTCGACGTGGGCGCCGAGACCGGCTGTTCCGGCTGCGGGCGGCGGCTGGTCGTCCACTGGCACGTCTCCCGCCGGTCGGGCAGCTACCTGGGCTACATGGCCGACGCGGAGGAGGTGGCGTGACGGCGGTGCTCGACTCCCGTCCCTCCGCCGGGGTCGCCGCCGACGGGCTGCTGCTCGAGGTGGCCGGGGTCGCCGACGCCGCACCCGGGGTGCGGTCGGTCGCGCTGCGCCGTCCCGACGGCGGGCTGCTGCCGGGCCACCCACCGGGCAGCCACCTGGTGCTCGCGTGCGGCGAGCGGCGCAACGCCTACTCGCTCACCGGCGACGGCGCGCCCACCGACGAGTACCGGATCTCGGTGCTGCTGTGCCCCGACGGCGCCGGCGGTTCGGCGTTCGTCCACCGACTGCGGCCCGGCGATCCCGTGCTGACCTCCCGGCCGCGGAGTGCCTTCGCCCCCGTGTCGACCGCCCGCCACCACCTGCTGGTGGCCGGCGGCATCGGGATCACGCCGATGCTGTCGCACGCCCGGGCCGCGGTCCGGTGGGGCCGCTCGTTCCGGCTGCTCTACGGCCACCGGCCGGGCGCCGGCGCCCACCTGGCCGAGCTCCGCGAGCTGTGCGGGGAGCGGCTCGAGGCGCACGACTCCACGCCGGCGATGCTCGACGCCCTCACGTCGGCCCTGGCGTCCCAGCCGGTCGGCACGCACGTCTACGTGTGCGGGCCGCCGCCGCTGATCGCCGCCGTCGAGGAGACCGCGGCGGCGCTGGGCTGGCCGGAGCAGCGGGTGCACGCCGAGCGGTTCGCCGCGGCCGACCTGGACCCGGGTGCGCCGTTCACCGCCCGCCTGGCCCGCAGCGGGATGTCGGTGCCCGTGCCCGCGGGTGTCTCGCTGCTCTCGGCCCTGGAGGGCGCGGGGGTCGCCGTCCCGTCGATGTGCCGGCAGGGCGTCTGCGGGGAGTGCCGGCTGCCCGTGCGGTCCGGCCGCCCGCTGCACCGCGACCTCTACCTGTCCGAGACCGAGCGCGCGGCCGGCGACGCGGTCATGGCCTGCGTCTCCCGCTGCGCCGACGACGACCTGGAGCTGGACCTGTGATGCCCGCCGTGCTGCCCGAGCGGACCGCCCGCTTCCCGTTCCCGTTCCCGGACGACACCTACCGCTACTCCACCAACGTCGAGCCGGCCCGCCGTCCGGTGGTCACCGCCGCCGGGACGTGGGGCGACCGGCTGCTCCACGTCGACGACGGCTACGCGGCCGAGCTGGCGCTGCGCCGCACGGTGCTGGCCGCCGACCCCATGCGCTGCCAGCAGCTGCCGCACATGCGCGTCGCGGCCTGGGACGCGCTGCTCACCCTGCTGCCGGACCTCGCCGCGACGTACCCCGACGCGATGGCGCTGCGCCGGCACGGGGACCGCTGGTCCTGGCGCAACGACCTGATCGGCACGTCGGCGTCCTTCGTCGTGGGGGACGACGACTCGCTTCCCGGCGGGCCGCTGGCGTTCCTCGGCAGCCAGGTGCAGGAGGACGTCGTCCTGCTCGACCAGCGCGAGGGCTCGCTGTGGGCCGACGCCGGTCTGGTCACCTCCGCCGCCGACTGGTCGATGGGTTTCGACGTCGGGATGCGCTTCCTCGAGGTGCACGGTCCGGTGCCGCGGGTGCACGAGGCCGGGGTGGTGCAGCGCGCCGAGCAGTTCCTCATGCGGCTGCAGCCGGGGCAGGAGTACCGGCGGACCAACTGGACGATGACCGTGGACCGGCGGCTGGACACCTCGACCGAGACCTATCCGGAGTGGGGCCGCGACCGCCGGCTGGTCGTGGCGGACCCGGCGCTGCCCGACCGGCTGCACCTGCGGGTGGAGGTGCAGCACCTGGTCCGGCTGGGCGCCTCGAACGCGATCTGCTTCCTCATCCGCACGTACCTGCTCTCGCTGCGCGACCTGGCCGCGGTGCCGGAGTGGCGGAGCCGGTTCGCCGCGGTGCTCGCCGAGCTGCCCGACGACATGGCCGACTACAAGGGCCTGACCCGCTTCCGCGCTGCCGCCGTCGACTGGCTCCGCACCGGCTGACCCCCGAGGGGCAGAGATGGCCATTTCTGCCCCTCGGGGACGGGGGACGTCCGCCTCGGCAACCCGTCGGCGCCGGCCGGTTGGCCCACGTCCGCATCAGGCCGACGACGCGGACGGCGTGGCGGCGGCCCTGCCCGTGCGCCGCCCCGGTGATGAGCGCGACCTGGCCGTCGAACCGTCCCACGGTGCCTCCCCGGTGGTGTCCTGCAGTCAGGACTCCCGCGGCCGCCCCGGGTCATCGGCGATCGGCGCGTACACCGCCCGGGCCCGGTCCACGACGGCGAGCAGGTCGGCGAGCTGCTGCTCGCTGCGGTCCGGCGCGAACCGCCCGTGCGACGTGGCGAGCCCGGCCAGGGCGTCGAGCGCGGCCAGGCACCAGCGCGCCGACGCCGCCCGCGCCGTCCGGTGGCCGGCGACGTCGACGTACACCGGTGAGGTGGTGGCGAACACCGGCGCCCCGGCGGGGTCCTCGCCGCCGTACGCCGCCGCGGTCAGCCACAGGCCGCCGGCTACCGCCACCTCGGTGACCAGCTCCGCCCCGCCGGTCGAGGCCGCCACGCCGTCGGGCCCGTGCAGCTCGAGCCGGTCGGCCTCGCCGGTGACGGTGGCCCGCACGCGGAGCCGGTCGCCGTCGGTGCGGTCGAGCACCGCACCCGGGCCCGCGCCGTCGACCTCCAGCGTCAGCCACGGCCCGTTCGTGACGACGGTCCGCCCGGCGCGCACCGCTGCGGCGAAGGCCTGCGCCGACAGCTGCTCGTCCCCGAGGCCGGCGTAGACCCGGACCCAGCCCGGCGGGTTGGAGGCGGTGCCCGGCCCGTGCGAGAAGGAGAGGAAGACGTCGCTGCCGGCCGTGGCGGTGAGCCGGAGCCCGCAGTTGAGCAGGTGGTGCCAGAGGACGACCGCACCGCGGTCGTCGAAGCAGGAGACGACCTCGAGGGTGTCCACCAGCCCGAGGGCGGCGTCGGCGACGAGCTCGCGGGCCTCCACCGTGCGCTGCGGGACGAACAGCGCGGCGACGTCCTCGAGGGGGGAGTAGACCGGATGGGCGTAGGTGGTCAGTGCCCCGAGGTCGCGCATCTGCTCGCACGCCGCGCTGTTGGGCGGCCAGTCCCATGGGGCGTCGGTCCCCTCGTGCCCGGTGTGCAGCAGCGCCGGGACGCCGGTCAGCCCGAGCCCGTGGACGTGGCCGAGCAGGTCGTTGCGGAACTCCAGCCCGGCCAGTGCCGTCGTCCCTCCGGACCACAGCTCCTGCCCGGCGGTCTCGGCCAGCAGCTCCCGGTCGTAGACGAGCGGGCCGCCGAGGTTCCCGGCGGTGAGGTGCAGCAGGTGCAGACCCTCACCGGCCTGCATGCGCGCGGCGTCGGCCGGGGTGAGCACGGAGTCGCCGCTGTAGTCGAGGTGGACGTGCAGGTCGCCGCCGTACCAGCCGCCCGCCGCCGGGTCGCAGCGCCGGGGTGCGTCCCACCCGACCTCGGCGGTCTCCCCGGCGCCGACGTCGAGGTCGTGTTCCGTGCGTCCGTACTCCAGCCCACGGGCGGCGGTCACCTGCAGCCGGCCCGCCGGCACGGCCAGCTCGACGGTGGCGGCGTGGAAGAACGGCCGGTGCGCGGCGTCCCACTTGTGCGGGACGCCGTCGGCGAACCACGCGCCGCCGGTCTCGTCGACGACCGACCAGCGGACGCAGTGCGGAGCGGTCAGCCGGAGGGTGGCGGCCGCCCGCGCCTCGACCGGGAGGACCTCGGCCGGCCCGTCGCCGCACCGGACGGTCACCGCGGGTGCGGCCGGGTCGACGTCCAGCGTCCGCAGGCCGGTGCCGCCGGCCGGCACCGGGACCGGGTGGCCCGCCACCTCGACGGTGACCTCGACGGGAGCCGCCGAGTCGACGACGACGTCCACCGGGACGGTGCGCCCGGCCAGCCCCGGTCGGGGAGGACCGGACCGGACGCCCGCCGTCCCGTCGGCGGCCACGGTCACCAGGACCAACCCGGCCGGGACCTCGTCGCCGACGGCCGCCCGCACCGCCGCGCCCCAGTCGCCGGTGGCGGCGAAGTCGTCGAAGGCAGGGCCGAGCAGGGAGAAGCGGGCCCAGCGGAAGAAGTCCGGCAGCGAGTCCTCGCCCCAACCCCATCCCTGCTCCTCCTGGAGCCGGCGGTACCGGGCGGTCATCTCCACCACGGCCGGAGGGAGGTCGAGCACCCGGTCACCGCCGCAGCACATGGGGCCCACCGTGGCACCGCGCCCGCGCGACCACCAGCGACCGGGGAGTCGGTGGGACGGCGGGCAACAGGAACTCTCCGCTGCGGTAACCGGGAGGAAACGAGCACTGGGTTCACTCAGAGGCGACAACAGTTCACGTCAGTGGACGCAACGCCAGGAGGCCCCCGTGTCGCTCACCGCCACCCGCCCCGAGGCCCCGCCGGCGCCCCTGCCCGCCGCTCCGGCCGGTCCCGACCTCGCCACCCGCGCCCGCGCCGACGGCATCGAGTTCATCATGGCGCTGTTCGTCGACCTGACCGGCAAGCCGTGCGCCAAGCTGGTGCCGATCGAGGCGATCGAGGAGCTGCAGACCGAGGGGGTCGGGTTCGCCGGCTACGCGGTCGGTGCGATGGGCCAGGAGCCGCGGGATCCCGACCTCATGGCCATCCCCGACCCGGCGTCCTACATGCCGGTGCCGTTCGTCCGCCCGGGCCTGGCGATCGTGCACTGCGACCCGCACGTGCTCGGCGAACCGTGGCCCTACGCGCCGCGGGTGATCCTCAAGGAGCAGCTCGCCCGCGCCGCCGCGCTCGGCCTGGAGCTCAAGGTCGGCGCCGAGGTCGAGTACTTCCTGGTGGAGCGGGGCGCGGACGGCGCGCTGCGCCCGGCCGACCCGAAGGACACCGCCGCCCGCCCCTGCTA
This sequence comes from Geodermatophilus sp. CPCC 205506, assembly GCF_051383635.1. NCBI lineage: Bacteria > Bacillati > Actinomycetota > Actinomycetes > Geodermatophilales > Geodermatophilaceae > Geodermatophilus > Geodermatophilus sp. CPCC 205506. The sequence continues at coordinate 63,688 of NZ_JALPKP010000032.1, forward strand.
CGACGCCCGCGGGCTGACCCGCATGTACGACCACCTCACCGAGGTGTCGAAGGCGATCAACTCCCTGGGCTGGGGCAACTACGCCAACGACCACGAGGACGGCAACGGCCAGTTCGAGCAGAACTTCGCCTACGCCGACGCGCTGACCACCGCCGACCGGGTGGTCACCCTCCGGTACCTGCTGTCGGTCATCGCCGAGCAGCGGGGGATGACCGCCACCTTCATGGGCAAGCCGTTCACCGACCGCACCGGCAGCGGGCTGCACATGCACCTGTCGCTGTGGCGGGACGGCGAACCGGCCTTCCCGGACGCCGGCGACGCGCGGGGCCTCGGCCTCTCCTCGCTGGCCTACTCCTTCGTCGCCGGGCTGATCGAGCACGCCTGCGGGCTGCAGGCCGTGCTCGCCCCGACGGTCAACGCCTACAAGCGCACCGGCGCCAGCTCCACGCGGTCCGGCGCCACCTGGTCGCCGCGCACGGCGTCCTACGGCGGCAACGACCGCACCCACCTGCTCCGCGTTCCCGACGGCAACCGGGTCGAGCTGCGCGGCGGTGACGGCTCGGCCAACCCCTACCTGGCCGCTGCGGCCGCGCTCGCCGCCGGGCTGGACGGCGTCCGGCGCGGTCTCGACCCGGGCGACCCGGGCGCCACCACCAGCAGCCCGCTGCCGCCGACCCTGCTGCACGCGGTCGAGGCGCTGGAGGCCGACCCGGTCGTCGCCGGCGCGCTCGACGCCGCCGGCCCGGGCGTGGCCGGCTACTTCGCCGGGCTCAAGCGCGAGGAGTTCTTCGAGTGGCACGGGCAGGTGACCCCCTGGGAGGTCGACCGCTACGTGACCGCCTTCTGACCCGACCGACCGACGAGAGGAACCCCTGACGTGTGCGGGATCGTCGGGCTCCACCTGCGGGAGCCCTCCCTGTACCCCCGGCTCGGCGAGCTGCTGACCGGGATGCTGTGCCAGGTCACCGAGCGCGGCCCGGACTCCGCGGGGGTCGCCGTCTACGGCGACCCGCGCTGGTCGCCGCCGGGCTCGTCCACCGTCTCGCTGCTCACCGGCGACCGGACGGCGGACGACGTCGGCGCCGCGGTGCGCCGCGCCCTCGCCGACGCCGAGGTCGTCGACGCCGGCCAGACGCTGGTCGTGCACGCCGCGACCGACCCCGGCACGCTGGCCGCCGCCGTCCGGGACGCCGTCCCCGGTGCGCTGGTGATCGGCGCCGGCGAGGAGGTCGCCGTCCTCAAGGGGGTGGGCCACCCGCAGGCGCTGGCCGGCGCGTTCGGCCTGCCCGCCGCGCGGGGCTGGCAGGGGGTCGCGCACACGCGGATGGCCACCGAGTCCGCCGTGACCCCGGCGCACTGCCACCCGTTCTCCGTCGGCACCGACCAGTGCCTGGTGCACAACGGCTCGTTCGCCAACCACGCCACCATCCGCCGGGAGCTGACGGCGGCCGGTGCGGTCTTCGACAGCGACAACGACTCCGAGGTCGGCGCCCGCTTCGTGGCCGCGCAACTGGCCGCCGGCTACGACCTGGAGAAGTCGCTGAAGCTGCTCTGCGAGCGCTTCGACGGCTTCTACACCTTGCTGGTCAGCACCCGCGACAGCTTCGCCGTCGTCCGCGACGCCATCGCCTGCAAGCCCGCCGTCGTCGCCGAGACGCCGCAGTGGGTCGCCATGGCGTCGGAGTACCGCGCCCTCGCCGGCCTGCCCGGCATCGAGCACGCCCGCATCTTCGAGCCCGAGCCGGAAGAGGTCTACGCATGGCAGCGCTGATCGAGACGCGGGTGGCCACCGAGCCGGCCCTCGTCGACCTGTCGGTGTCCAGCGTCCGGGAGCTGAACCAGGCCCTGCACGCGCCCGACGTCGCCGACAAGGCGCCCGCCTGGCGGGTCACCCACCCCGACGGCCGGCACAACGTCGCCGTCGGCCTCACCGCGGAGATCGACGTCCGCATCGAGGGCCACGTCGGCTACTACTGCGCCGGGATGAACCAGGCCGCGACGGTGACCGTCGAGGGCAACGCCGGGGTCGGCGTCGCGGAGAACATGATGAGCGGCACCGTGCGGGTGCGCGGCAACGCGTCGGCGTCGGCCGGCGCGACGGCGCACGGCGGGCTGCTGGTGGTCGAGGGCTCGGCCGCCGCCCGCTGCGGCATCTCGATGAAGGGCGTGGACGTCGTCGTCGGCGGCGACGTCGGGCACATGAGCGCCTTCATGGGTCAGGCCGGCCGGCTGGTCGTGTGCGGCGACGCCGGCGACGCGCTGGGCGACTCCCTCTACGAGGCCCGGATCTACGTCGCCGGGTCGGTCCGGTCGCTGGGCGCCGACTGCGTCGAGAAGGAGGTGCGCGCGCAGCACCTGGCCGAGCTCATCGGGCTGCTCGCCGCCGCCGGCCTGGACGCCGACCCGCGGGACTTCCGCCGGTACGGGTCGGCCCGCCGTCTCTACAACTTCCACGTCGACAACGCCTCGGCGTACTGAGGGGTCACCCATGCGTGAATCAGCCACCTTCGACCGCTCCACCATCGCCGAGATCCAGCGCGCCGCCGAGACCGGCATCTACGACATCCGCGGCGGCGGCGCCAAGCGGCGCGTCCCGCACTTCGACGACCTGCTCTTCCTCGGCGCGAGCATGTCCCGGTACCCGCTGGAGGGATACCGGGAGCGGTGCGACACCGACGTCGTCCTCGGGGACCGCAACGCCACCTACCCGCTGCACCTGTCCACGCCGGTGACCATCGCCGGGATGAGCTTCGGCGCGCTCTCCGGCCGGGCCAAGGAGGCGCTCGGCCGCGGCGCCAGCGAGGTCGACACGTCGACCACCACCGGCGACGGCGGGATGACCGAGGAGGAGCGCGGCCAGTCCAAGCACCTCGTCTACCAGTACCTGCCCTCCCGGTACGGCATGAACCCCGACCACCTCCGGATGGCCGACGCCATCGAGGTGGTGCTCGGCCAGGGCGCCAAGCCCGGCGGCGGCGGCATGCTGCTCGGCCAGAAGATCACCGAGCGGGTCGCCGGGATGCGCACCCTGCCGGTCGGCGTCGACCAGCGCAGCGCCTGCCGGCACCCCGACTGGACCGGCCCCGACGACCTGGAGATCAAGATCCGGGAGCTGCGGGAGATCACCGACTGGGAGAAGCCGGTCTACGTGAAGATCGGCGCCAGCCGCCCCTACTACGACGTGAAGCTCGCGGCCAAGGCCGGCGCCGACGTCATCGTGCTCGACGGCATGCAGGGCGGCACCGCCGCGACCCAGGACGTGTTCATCGAGCACGTCGGCATCCCGACGCTGGCGGCGCTGCCCCAGGCGGTGCAGGCGCTGCAGGAGGAGGGGCTGCACCGGCAGGTCCAGCTCGTCGTCTCCGGTGGCGTCCGCAACGGCGCCGACCTCGCCAAGTGCATGGCCCTGGGCGCCGACGCCGTCGCGATCGGCACCGCCGCGCTGATCGCGCTCGGCGACAACGCCCCGCACCTGGACGAGGAGTACCGGGCGCTCGGCTCCGCGGCCGGCTTCTACGACGACTGGCAGGCCGGCCGCGACCCGGCCGGCATCACCACCCAGGACGACGACCTGGCCGCGCGGCTGGACCCGGTCGTCGGCGGACGGCGGGTCGCCAACCTGATCCGGGTGATGACCATGGAGGCGCAGATCATCGCCCGCGCCTGCGGCAAGGCCCACCTGCACTCGCTGGAGCCCGAGGACCTGGTGGCGCTGACCATCGAGGCGGCCGCGATGGCGCGGGTGCCGCTGGCCGGGACGTCCTGGATCCCGGGCCGATGAGTGACCTGCGGGTGGAGGTCGCCGTCGTCGGCGCGGGGCTCATGGGGGCCGCGACGGCGTGGGAGCTCTCCCGGCGGGGGGTGTCCGTGGCGCTGGTGGAGGCGTTCGACCCGGGACACCGGCACGGCAGCTCGCACGGCACGTCGCGGATCGTGCGGCGGGCCTACGCCGACCCGTTCTACGTCCGGCTGACCGCACGGGCGATGGAGCGCTGGGCCGAGGCGGAGGCCGACACCGGGACGACGCTGCTGCGCAGCACCGGCGGGCTCGACCACGGCCGGGCGCGCGACCCGGTCGGCCTGGCCGGCCTGATGCTGCAGGAGGGTGTGCCGCACGAGCTGCTCTCCGCGGCCGAGGCCCAGGCGCGCTGGCCGGGGATGCGGTTCGACGGGCCGGTGCTCTTCCACCCGCAGGCCGGGGTGCTCGACGCCGACGCCGCGGTGGCCGCCTGGGTGCGCCGGGTGGGGGAGCTCGGCGGCGTGGTGCTCCGCCGGACCCGGGTCCTCGGCATCGAGCCCGCGGGGGACGGCGTCCTGCTGCGCACCGACGGTCCGGCGATCGCCGCCGACCGGGTGGTCGTGGCCGCCGGGCCGTGGCTGCCGGAGCTGGCACCGGCCCTCGGCGTGCCGGTGGGGCTGCCGCCGCTCACGGTCACCCAGCAGCAGGTCTTCCACTTCCGGCTCCGGGACCCCGGCGCGGCCTGGCCGACGTTCGTGCACAAGGGGCAGCTGCAGCTGTTCGGCCTGCCCTCGGGTGCCGACGGGGGCTCCCGCCCGGCCTTCAAGGTCGCCCAGCACGACGGCGGCACCCCGACCACGGCGTCCGGCCGGGACGGCGTGGTCGACCCGGCGTCGCGGGAGCGGGTCGCCGGGTACGTGGCGGAGTTCCTCCCCGGCCTGGACCCCGAGCCGGTGGCCGAGGCGAGCTGCCTCTACACCACCACCCCGACCGAGGACTTCGTGCTCGACCGGGTCGGTCCCGTCGTCGTCGTCTCGCCGTGCTCGGGCCACGGCGCCAAGTTCGCCGCCCTCGTCGGCGTACTCGCCGCCGACCTCGTGCTGGGCCGGGGGAGCGCGGAGCCCCGGTTCGCCCTGGCGGCGGCCGCGGTGTGGTGACCGGAGGGGATTCGCGGGCGTCACGCCCGCGATCCCACTCCATGGCGGGTCAGCCGTGCTCGCGGACGTGCTGGACGACGAGGGCCGCGGTCCGCCCGGGCGCGAGCTCCGGGATCCAGTGCGGCACGCCCTCGAGCACCTCCAGCCGGTAGGGGGCGTCGACGAAGCGGCGGGTGTGCTCGGTGGCGGCGCGCCCGAGGAAGGCGTCGCCGGTGCTCCACAGGTGCAGCGTCGGCACCCGCACCGTGCCCACCGGGTCGCGCGGGTAGAGCGGCAGCGCCCGGTACCAGGCCAGCGCCGCCGCGAGCGCGCCCGGCTCCCGCATCCGGCGCACGTAGTGCTCGCACACGTCCCGCGGCAGGTCGCTGCGGAGGAACATCCGGCGCAGCGGCTCCCCGCGGCCGGCCAGCAGCAGCAGTTCCGGCAGGAACGGCAGCTGGAACAGGCCCATGTAGTACGACCGCAGCGCCTGGTCGCTGGTGACGATCGCGCGCGTCATCGCCCCGGGGTGCGGCACCGACAGCGCGGTCAGCGTGCGCACCCGCTCCGGGTGCCAGGCGGCCAGGGCCCACGCGATGACGCCGCCCCAGTCGTGCCCGACGACGTGCGCGCTGCCCAGCCCGGCCTCGTCGAGCAGGGCCAGCACGTCGGCGGTGAGCTCGCGCAGCCGGTAGGCCGAGCGGCCGGACGGACGCGCGCTGGGGCAGTACCCCCGCTGATCGGGGGCGAGCGTGCGCAGCCCCGCGGCGTGCAGGTCGGCGGCGACGGCGGTCCAGGCGGTGGCGTCCTGGGGGAAACCGTGCAGCAGCACCACCGGCTCGCCGTCGGTCGGTCCGCCGTCCCGGACGTCGAAGACCATGCCGTCCCGCCGGAAGCAGTCCACCCCGGCACCCTGCCCCCGGCGCGGCGCCGTCCGCCAGTCGGTCGCGCGCCGCCCGGGCGGGCGACACCGGGCGGCGGGGACTGGCGCAACAGCGGGGGACGGCGACAGGGTGGGTGTGATGACCACCACAACCGACCCCCGGGCCGTCGCGGACACCGTCACCGACCCCGAGCTGCCGATGCTCACGCTCTCCGACCTCGGGGTGCTGCGCGACGTGCGGGTGGAGCGCGACGGGACCGTGGTCGTCGATATCACGCCGACCTATCCCGGCTGCCCGGCGATGGGGACGATGCACGCGGACCTCGACCGCGCGCTGCGCGAAGCGGGGTTCGCCGACGTCGAGGTCCGCACCGTGCCGGTGCCCGCGTGGAGCACCGACTGGATCACCGCGGAGGGGCGCCGCAAGCTCGTGGAGGCCGGCATCGCCCCGCCGGGCCCCGCCCCGGTGCGCGACGGCGGCCCCGTGTCCCTGCAGCCCGGCCCGACCCGGCGGAGCGTGTCCTGCCCGCTGTGCGGGTCGGCCGACACCGAGGAGCTCAGCGAGGTCAGCGCCACCGCGTGCAAGGCGCTGCGCCGCTGCCGGTCTTGCCGCGAGCCGTTCGAGCACGTCAAGGAGATCTAGCCGATCAGGCCGCCGGCTCCGGGGCCCGCGCCACCGGGTCGGGTCCGGCAGCGGAGGAGCGGATCCGGGACCATGGAGGGCGTGACGGCCACCGCGGAGGAACTGATCGTCCTGGTCGACGACGACGGGACGGCGATCGGCACCATGCCCAAGCCGCTGGTCCACCACGGCGAGACGCCGCTGCACCGCGCCTTCTCCGCCTACCTCTTCGACGCCGCCGGCCGACTGCTGGTGACCCGTCGCGCGGAGGGCAAGCAGACCTTCCCCGGCATGTGGACCAACACCGTCTGCGGACACCCCGGGCCCGGTGAGGACGACGCCGCCGCCATCGCCCGGCGCGCCGCCTTCGAGCTCGGCCTGCGGGTCGCGGAGCTGCGCGCGGCGCTGCCGGCCTACCGCTACCGGGCGGAGTTCCGCGGTGTCGTGGAGAACGAGGTCTGCCCGGTCTACCTGGGCCGCTTCACCGGCACCCCCGCGCCGGACCCGAGCGAGGTCGGCGACTGGGAGCTGCTGGACTGGGCGGCGTTCCGGCGCCGGCAGGAGATCGAGGGCGACGACGCCTGGTCACCGTGGTGCCGGGAGCAGGCGGGCCTGATCGAGGCGGCGGGTCTGCTCCCCCTCTGAAGGGCCGACATGGCCATCCCGGCCCCTGGTGGGGACGGCGGGTAGCGACTGCGGTACGGGGCGTGTCAGCCGCTCGGGACGCCGGTGTCGCTACCGGGGCGCGTGCGACACGCGCCCTAACTTCCGCCGCATGGAGCGCCGCCGGTTCTTGCTCTTCCTCGCCGCGGGTGTCGCCGGGGCGGCCGTCGGCCGCGGGACCGCCGACCTCGTGCACCCCGAGCGCGCGCTCGCCGCGCCCGTCCCCGCCGCGGCCGCGGAGCCGGCGCTGCCGCCCCGGCCGG
>NZ_JALPKP010000033.1:0-68730 GCF_051383635.1 Geodermatophilus sp. CPCC 205506
GCCGCGGCGCGCCGGTCCGCGCGGGTGAGCGGGGCGACCACCGTGACCTGGTCGGCGGTGATCGCACCGGCGGCGAACCCGGCGGCCAGGGCCGGCAGGTGCTCCAGCGCCCGGCCGTTGCCGACCACCCGCCGGACCGCGGCCGGGGCGAGCCGGGCGTGCCCGCGCAGCCAGGACGGCATCGTCGTCAGCCCGTCGGACTCGGCGGCGCCGGCCAGCTCGCACTGCCGCACGGTGCGGGTGATCTCGGCGGCCAGCCGGTTCTCCGCGACCAGCAGCTCCCGCAGCCGGTCCAGCAGCGCCGGCCCGAACAACGAGTCCAGCTCGTCGTCGGCCAGCCCGTCCAGCGCGACCGCCAACTCACCCATGTGCGCCTCCCACCGCGCTTCGATCAGGTGTTCGAAGTCTACCGGGGCACGCGCCAGCGGTCGGAGCGAATCCCCAAATCAGCGGGCTGTCCACAGATCCAGCGGTGGCCTTGTGTCGAGCCCGGTCACGACGCTCCCGCGACCGACGTCGACGCCCGTCCGCTACGTTGCCCCGGGTCGCCGTCGGGGAGGTCGGGTGCCGTTCTTCATCGTGCGGGTCGTGCGGCTGCTGCGGCTGCGGCTGCGCGGCTGGCGGTTGCCGCTGGCGGTCGCCGTCTTCGTCTTCCTCAGCAGCTGGCTGGCGATGGCGTTGCTGGAGCCGGCCGGCAGCGGCATCGCCGAACCCGGCACCTACTGGTGGTACTTCGTCGTCACGTCGGCGACGGTCGGCTACGGCGACTTCTTCCCGGCGACGCCCGCCGGCCGGCTCGTCGGGGTCTACGTCATCGTCGGCGGCATCGTCACGCTCACCCTGCTCTTCACCTCGCTGGCCGCCGCCCTGCAGTCGGTGAAGGGCAAGAGACTGAGGGGGCTGGTCACGCTGGACCTCGCCGACCACGTCGTCCTGCTCGGCTACTCGCCCGGCCGCACCGCGCGGATCATCGGCGAACTGGCCGCCGAGCAGGACGTCCAGGTGGTGCTCTGCGCCTGGGACGAGGTGGCCGAGGACCCGCTGCCCGAGCTGCCCGACGTCCACTTCGTGCGCGGCGACCTCTCGTCGGAGGACGTCATGGTCCGGGCAGCGGTCGCCCGCGCGCGGACGGCGGTCGTCGACGTCCGCGACGACAACGAGGCCCTGGCCGTGGCGCTGGCGGTCGCCCACGCCAACCCGCGGATCCACCTGGTCGTCGCGCTGCGCGACCTCGGCCGGCTGGGCACGCTGCGCTACGTCCACCGGGAGGTGCAGGCGGTGCAGTGGCACATGCCGTACCTGCTCACCGAGGAGGCCAACGACCCCGGGATCGCGCAGGTCTACAACGACCTCATGACCAGCGGCGGGCACGGCAACACGTACTCGACCCGCGTGCCGGCCGGCTTCCCGCACACCACGTTCGGCGACTGCCAGACCTGGTTCGGCCGGACCTTCGGTGCCACGGTGCTCGCGTTGCGCACCGAGGGTGGGCTGGAGGTCAGCCCGGGCTGGGACGCGGCGGTCCCCGAGGGGGCGACGCTGTACTACGTCGCCGGACGGCGGATCGAGCCCGCCCAGCTCGGTCGGGGTCGCTGACTCACGCGCCGAGGAGCCCGCGCACGTAGCCGGCCTGCCCGAGGTGCTGCAGGTCGTCGGAGAGCACGCTGACCAGCCGGACGCCGAGGGTCACCGGCGGGTCCCAGCGCTCGTCGACCACCCGGTCCAGGTCGTCGTCGGACAGGCCCCGCAGGAACTCCGCCGTCCGGGCGTGCACGGCCTCGGAGTAGCCCAGCAGCAGCTCGGCCGAGGGCACCCGGACCGCGGCGACCTCCTCGCCGCTCATGCCGTACCCGGTCGCCGAGGTCGCGACCGGCAGGCCGAACCGGCCGGCCCAGCCGTCGGCCGTCCACACCTGCTCGGTGCCGGCGACGTCGGCCACGTGGTCGTCCTGCACGCGCAGCAGGTGCCAGGCCAGCCAGCCGACGGGGTTGGCGTCCGGCCCCACCCGCCGGGCGAGGTCCTCGGCGGTCAGCCCCTCGACCGTGCTCCGGAAGGTCTCGGCGACCTGGCCGTAGGCGTACAGGAGGAGGTCCCGGCTCTGCACGGCGGTCCGCCCCGATCAGGAGGGGGAACCGGGGCGGTCGGCCTCCGGCTCGCTCTGCGCCTCGAGGTCATCGGCCTGTTCGGGCGTCTGCTGCTCCAGCGCGATGTCGCGCGGCTGCGGCTGCTCGGGCTCCGGCGTCGTCATGCCGCGAGCGTGCCGCAGATGGGGCTCGCCCGCCGCTCGTCGCTCTCGGCGAGCCCTCACAGCCAGCCGAGGAGGAAGGCGGCGAGGGCCACCAGGCCGCCGATGGCGGCGATGGTCAGCAGTACCGCCAGCAGCACGGGGACGACGACCCAGCGGCGCTTGAACCGGCGGCGGTACGGGGTCGCCTCCACGACCCGCTGCGGAGGGTGCTCGGGCGCGGCCGGACGGGCGTCGACGGCCTCGGGGGAGCGGCGGTCGCGCCGCCGGTCGCGGAGGTGACGGGCCTGCTCGCGGGCGACCGAGCCGAGCGCCGACGCCGATGCCGACGCCAGCGCCCGGAGGTCCGCGGCGTCGAACCGGGCCACCCGGCTGCCGTCGTCGGTGGTCCGTGGGGCTGCCTTGGCGTCCCGGGTCGGCGGCGACCACGCCGGCGCGACGCCGGCGCCGGCCAGGGCCTGCTCGAGGTACCCGCGGGCCTGGTCGGCGGTCATCCGGGCGGCCGGGTCCTTGGTCAGCAGCCCGCGCAGCACGGGCTCGAGCGGTCCGGCACGCTCCATCGGCGCCGGCTCGTCGGAGACCACGGCCAGCAGCGTGGCCATCGGCTCGCCGCGGGAGAACGCGAGCCGGCCCTCCACCGCGGTGTAGAGGGTGGCGCCCAGCGACCACAGGTCCACCGGAGGCTGCGGCTGCTCGCCGTTGGCGCGCTCCGGGGCCATGTACGACGGTGATCCGATGATGGCGCCGGTCGTCGTGATCGTCGGGTCGCCGGTCGCGGTCGCGATCCCGAAGTCGGTGAGGCAGGCCCGGCCGTCCGGGGAGACGAGGACGTTGGCCGGCTTGACGTCGCGGTGCACGATCCCGGCCCGGTGTGCGGCCTCCAGGCCGGCGAGCACGTCGAGGGCGATCCGCGCCACCGCGGACCAGGGCAGCGGACCCTGCTGGTCGACGATCTGCTGCAGGCTGCAGGACTCGACGTGCTCCATGATCAGCCACGGCCGGCCGTCCTCCTCCACCACGTCGTAGACGGCCGTGACGCAGGGGTGGTCGAGGCGGGCAGCGGTGCGGGCCTCGCGCAGCGTGCGCTCGCGCAGCACCCGGCGCTCCTGCTCGGACAGGTGCAGCGCGAAGGTGACCTCCTTGACCGCGACCGGCCGCTGCAGCTTCTCGTCGGTGGCCAGCCACACGACGCCCATGCCGCCGCGGCCGAGGACCTGGCGCAGGGCGTAGCGACCACCGACCAGGCGGTCTGCTGCTGTGGGCTCCGCGGCCATGGGCGGACGGTACGCCGGAGCGCGGGCCGATGCCGCCCTGAGCGGGCCGCCGTCGCCGCCCGGGCGAGCCCGGCTGCGCGACGAAGGTCCCTGTCCGACCGCCGTCGGCCCGCGCATGCTCGGGGCTGTGCCGACCGGTCGTGGGGCACGGGCGCCCCGGGGGCGCCGGCGGCCGAGGAGGCGGGTCATGGCCGAGCGGGACGGGACGACGGGCTCCCGCATCGTGGTGGGTGTGGACGGTTCCGACGGTGCGCGGGCGGCCCTGCGGTTCGCCGTGGAGGACGCCGCCCGCCGCGGCGTGCCGGTCGAGGCGGTCACCGCCTACCGGCCGCCGGGTGCCTGGATGGACTTCTACGCGGTGGGCGAGTTCCAGCCGGACCAGCTCCGCGTGGCCGCGGAGGAGCAGGCGCGGGCGTTCGTCGCCGACGTGGTGCCGGAGCAGGCCGCCCAGGTGCGCGTCACGGCGGTGATGGGCGCGCCCGCCGAGGCCCTGCTACGCGCCTCGACCGGCGCGGACCTGCTGGTCGTGGGCAGCCGCGGCCACGGCGGGTTCTCCAGCATGCTGCTGGGCTCGGTGAGCATGCAGTGCGCGCTGCACGCGCCGTGCCCGGTGACCGTGGTGCACTCGCCGCAGGCCCACCGGCACCGGCTGCACCTGCGCCGGGAGGCGGCGGCCCAGCGAGCCCCGGTCGGCTGACCCGGGCTACGAGGGGTCGCCGAGCCAGCGGCGCAGCACCTCGTCCTCGCGGCGCAGCACCACCAGGACGAGCTGGCGGACGGCGGCCTCCGCGTGCCGGCCGATCAGCGGTGCGTCCACCTCCGCCTCGCCGGTCACCGTCGAGCGGGTGCCGCCCTCGACGGGGGTGAGCCGCCGCTCGCCCCGGACCACCGCCGTCCGCCCGAAGACCTCCGCGCCGACGTGGACCACGCCGTGGTGCCCGCTGTCGCCGTCCGGCGTCCAGCTCCGCCGGTCGACGACGGCCAGCTCGCGCCCGACGAAGCGGGTGAACGCCGCGGGGATGCCGGTGGTCGGGACGAGCAGCCGCAGCGTCGTCTGCGGCCCGCCGTCCACCTCGGCGGTCTCCACGCTCTGCAGCTCGGCCTGGAGCGCTGCGGCGTAGTCGTGGAGGAACCCCTCGTCGGTGAGGACGGCGAGCACGTCGTCCGGGCCGGCGGTGAAGGTGACGGTGTGGTCGATGGGCACGCCGCATCCTCCTCCGCGGAGGCGCTCCCCGCCCGTCGGGGCCGGGAGCACCTCCGCCGCCCGATCAGGCGCGGACGGCGGCGCGCACCACCGGCAGCAGGGCCCCGAGCTGGACGGCGCAGCCGAGCACCGCGACCCACGCCGTGAACTCGCCGCTGGAGAGCACGAAGCCGGCCAGGTACGCCGGCCCGGCCCACACCGTCACGTCGCGCCGGGCGCGGACCAGCGCGGCCGTCGCCACGAGCGTGCCGAGCACGGCCATGAGGACGAGCGGGCCCAGCACGAGGAACGGAGCGCCGTCCTGGACGGCGGTCCACGTCGCGACGGCGTCGGGCCCGCCCCGCTCGGCGAGGACGATCGCGATCAACCGCATCCCGGCGAACCCACCGCCGCCGACGGCGCCGAGCGCCAAGAGCGCGGCGGCGGCACCGGAGAGCCACGGTGCCCGCGCGCGGCCGGCCAGGGCGATCGACGCCGCCACGGCCAGGCCGGCCGCCATCCCGAGCAGGTACACGACGACCGACAGCGTCGACCGGGTCGAGGTCTCCGCCAGGCCGGCCAGCCAGGTCGCCGCCTCGTCGCGGGGGAGGCCGGCCGACGACAGCAGGAACTGACCGGCCAGCGCGACCGGCGCCACCAGCGCTGCGCCTGCCAGCAGGCGCCGGCGCGGGTGCGGCGGGGTTGCCTCCGACGCCGAGGAGTCGGTCGCGGGGGCGGTGGCCTGCGGGGCGACGAGACCGGTGCCGAGTCGGGTCGTGGTGTGCATGTCGGGTCCTCCAGGGATCGGGGCCGGCGGGGTCGCCGGACGGGGACGACCGTCGCGGGGGCGCCGTCCCGCCGGCATCTGCCGGCTGTCCCTCCCTCGGGCGGGTGCCGTGTCCCTGCCCTCCGGGACATCGGCGCTGCCACCATGTCGCCCGTGATCACCGCCCGGACCCTTCCCGCCGTGCTCGCCGCGGGGCTCGCGGTCGCGTGCGCCCTGGCCGCGGTGGTGCTCGCGGTGACCCGGGCGGCCGAGCCGGATGTCGCGGCGCTGGTCTGGGGCGTCGTCGGTGCGACCGGGTTCGGCGGGCTGGGCGCGGTCGTCGCGAGCCGGCGGCCGCGCCTGGCGGCCGGGTGGCTGATGCTGCTCGTCGGGCTGGCCGGCGGCGGGGTGTCCCTCGCGGCGACGGTCGCCGCCGTGCTGTTGCCCGGTGACCCGTCCTCGCCGCTCGGGTCCCTGGCGTTCTGGGTGTCGACCTGGCTGTGGGTGCCGGCCTACGTGCCCGTGCCGACCCTGCTGCTGCAGCTGCTGCCGGACGGCCGGCTGCCCGGGGCGCGGTGGCGGGTCGCGCTCGCCGTGGCCGTCGTCGCGAACGTCCTGGCCCCGGTGGCCTGGGCGGTCACGCCGTACGGCGAGCAGGACCAGCCGGTGCCGGCCGCCTACGGCGGGGTCACGAACCCGGTCGGTATCGAGGGCGCGTGGTCGGTCGTCGGGGCCTCGCTGCTGCTCGTCGTCGTCAGCGCCGTCCTCGGCGTCGCCTCGCTCGTCGTCCGGTTGCGGCGCAGCGCCGGCCGCGAGCGCGAGCAGGTGCTGTGGGTGCTGGCCGGCGCGCTGGGCACGGTGCTGCTGCTGGTCCTGGCCTGGGTGGTGCCGGCCGCGCAGACGCTGCTCATCGCCGCCGCGCTCCTGCCGCTGCCGGCGGCGGTCACCTGGGCGGTGGTGCGGGTCCGGCTGTGGGACGTCGACGCCGCGCTGGGCCGCACGCTGGTCTACCTGACGATGAGCCTGCTGGCCCTCGCGCTGTACGGCGGGCTGCTGGTGCTCGCCAGCTCCGTCCTCGGCCGGCTGACCGGGCGGTCGGACCTGCTGGTCTTCGCCCTGGCCGCGGTGCTCGTGCAGCCGGCGCGGGACGGGCTGGAGCGGGCGGTGAACCGGTTGCTCTACGGCGACGTGCTCGAGCCGGAGGTCGCCGTCGGCCAGCTGGGGCGGCGGGTGGACTCGGCCGCCTCGCCGTCGGAGGTGCTGCCCGGCGTGGTGGAGGTGCTGGCGCGGACGCTGCGCTTGAGGCACGTCGCGCTGCGGCTGCCCGGGCGGGCCGCGGTGACCGTCGGGTCGCCGTCGTCCCGCACCGAGACCGTGCCGCTCGTGCACCAGGGCCGTGCGGTGGGGGAGCTGGACCTGGAGCTGCCCGCCGGTGGCCTCGGCCCCCGGCTGCGCTCGCTGCTCGACGAGCTCGTCCGGCAGACGGCGCAGGCGGCGCACGCCGTCCTGCTCTCGGAGGAGCTGCAGCGCTCCCGCGAGTCCATCGTGACCTCGCGCGAGGAGGAGCGCCGCCGGCTGCGGCACGACCTGCACGACGACCTCGGCCCGGGTCTCGCCGCCACGGCCATGCAGCTGGAGGCGGCCGCGGAGCTGGTGGGCAGCGAGCCGGCCCGGGCGGCGGCGATGCTGGACTCGGCGGCGGAGTACCTGCGGGGCAGCGTGGCGGAGGTGCGGCGGATCGTCGACGACCTCCAGCCGGCGGCGCTGGGCGACCTCGGGCTCGTGGGTGCCGTGCGGGCGCACGCTGCGCGGCTGGGGGACGGCGGCATCGACGTGACCGTCGACGTGCCCGAGGAGCCGGGTCCGCTGCCGGCCGCCGTGGAGGTGGCAGCCTTCCGGATCATGGGGGAGGCGCTGACCAACGTGGCCCGGCACGCGCAGGCCTCGCGGGTGCGGGCCACCATCCACCACCGGGACGGAGCGCTGCACCTGACCGTGGTGGACGACGGGGTCGGCGTCCGGCCGGGCGCGGCGACGGGGGTGGGCCTCGGGTCGATGCACCAACGGGCGGCAGAGCTCGGCGGGAGCTGCGTGGTCAGCGGAGGCCGGGGGACCACCGTGCGGGCGACGCTGCCGACGGGGACGTCGTGACGGCATCGCGCACCGTCCTCGTCGTCGACGACCACCCGATGTTCCGCGCCGGGCTGGCCGCGCTGGTCGACTCGCTTGACTGGGCGACGGTGGTGGCCGAGGCCGAGGACGCCGTCGAGGCGGTGGACCTCGCCCGGGAGCACCGGCCGGACATCGTCCTGATGGACCTGCACCTGCCGTCGGGCAACGGCCTGGACGCCACCGCGCGGATCACCGGCGAGCTGCCCGGGACCGCGGTGCTGGTGCTGACGATGGTGGAGAACGAGGACGCCGTCGCCGCGGCCCTGCGCGCCGGCGCGCGGGGCTACCTGGTGAAGGGGGCCAGCCGGGCGCAGATCTCCCGGGCACTGGAGGCGGTGGCCGACGGGGAGACCATCCTCGGCCGCGGCGTGGGCGCGGCGCTGTCCCGGCTGCCGGCGGCCCGGCACGCGCTCGACGCCTTCCCCGGTCTCTCCGACCGGGAGCGCGAGGTGCTGGACCTGGTCGCGACGGGGCTGACCAACGGGCAGATCGCCGGCCGGCTGTTCCTCTCGGAGAAGACGGTGCGCAACGTCGTCTCGACCCTGTTCGCCAAGCTGCAGGTCGCCAACCGCGCCGAGGCCGTGGCCCGCGCCCGCGACGCCGGCCTCGGCGGAGCGGCTCCGGGACTCGGCACGAACTGACCCTGCCGTCGGCCCGGCCGGCACGGACCGGAGCCGCTGCGGGGGTCAGCTCCGCCGGCTGATGACGGCGAACGCGACCGCCCCGACTCCGACCTCCGCGACGAGCAGCAGGGCGATCACCATCTCCACGGCGGCGCCGAACCCGATCGCGATGGCCGCGACACTGGTGAGCGGGAAGGCGAGGATGCCCAGGACGGCCAGGGCGCGGGTGAGCAGGTCGTCGTCCCGCTCGTCGCCGGTCTGGGTCCACGCCCGCTCGAACGTCGTGGCGCGTCCCGGGCGCCTGCTCACGCGCCACGCCATGACGGCGGCGCCGACCAGTCCGATCCCGGCACCCTGCAGCATCCCCACGCCCATGTTGCCCGGCCCGTACTCCCGGAGCAGCAGGCCGGTGGCGATCACCAGCGCCAGGGCCGCCAGGACGCCGCCGAGAGCGAGGGTCGTCCGAGTGGCGGTGCGTCGGTCAGCCGACATGGAAGATCTCCTCGACGGTGCGGTGGAAGTGGCGGGCGATGGCGATGGCCAGGGGGAGAGAAGGGTCGTACCGGCCGGTCTCGATGGAGTTGACCGTCTGCCGGGAGACGTCCAGCGACTGCGCCAGCTCGCGCTGGGAGAGCCCGGCGGCCAGGCGCAGCTCGCGGACGTCGTTCCTCACGGACACCTCAGGAGGTCAAGCGTGCTTGTCACGACAAGGATGCTTGACACCGCCCATGGATGTCAAGGGTCCTTGTCGGCCGCCGGCCGCCGGCCGCCGGCCGCCGGCGTGCCTCCCCGTCGATCAGCGGGTCGGCGCGTCGTCCGCGGCCGACCGCACCGCCCGTTGCCGCGCGGCGTGGCGGTACTCCAGGAGGGCGTTGAGGTCGGCCTCCGCCCGCCTCCGGGAGTCGAGGAGTTCCCGGTCGCTCATCCTCCTGCACGGACGCCGGGCCGCGCGCAGCTCGGCGAGGGCACGGACGATGAGGGAGTCCAGGACGACGAAGCGGTCCGAGGGGGACGCGATGGTCGTCATGGCGTACCTCCGGCTGGTCGTCCGGGCCGCGGAACGGGTCGGAGCGGACGCCCTGTGACGTCCCCGGACGTGGCGAGCGTGGATCCCGTGCCGGGAGCTGGTCATCGTCCGCGATGGACGACGGGTGCGCCGTCGTCCGCCCGCCACCGTCAGGCTGGGCCGTCTCGGGACCTTCGACCCTGAGAGACCGCCGGGGACGGGACGACCCTGGGGCACCGAGCGATCACACATCTGTCGGGCGCCGGAGCGATCGGGCCAGGTCGGGTGACGAGGACCAGCACCTGGAGGACGGGTAATGACCAGGTCGTCGAGTGCCCGAGCGAACACCCCGGGCGCGAGTTCGCCGGCCGGCCGGAGCGGCGTCGCACTGTTCCCGTCCAAACTGGCACCTCCGGAACTGGCGCACGCGACCGTGCTGCGGCCGCGCCTGATGGGACTGCTGTCGCGCGCGGTGGAGCGGTCCCCGGTCACGTTGCTCAGCGGGCCCGCGGGCTCCGGGAAGACCGTGCTGGCGACCTGCTGGCGACAGGCGCAGGGGCACGCCCGGCCGGTTGCCTGGCTCACGCTGGACGACTACGACGACGACCCCGCGACGTTCTGGAGCTACGTGGTCGAGGTGCTGGCCGGCGCCGGTGTCCGGTGCAGCGACCTCCCCGCGCTCGTGCCCGGGGAGGCGCCGCCGAGCTGGTTCCTGCCGAGGCTCGCCGCGCACCTGGCCGGGCAGCCGCGGCCGGTGGTGCTCGTCGTCGACAACGCCGACCACATCACCGACCGGTCGATCACCAGCGGTCTGGACAGCCTCGTCCGTCACGGAGGACGGGGGCTGCGGCTGGTGCTGTGCGCTCGCGCCGACCCCCTCCTGCCCCTCCACCAGTACCGGCTGGCCGAGACCATCTCCGAGATCCGCTGTCATGAGCTGGCGTTCACGCCGGACGAGACCCGTGACCTGCTCACCGCCCTGGGCGTGCCGGTGTCGCCGGAGGTCGCCCGGGCGCTGTGCGCGGAGACGCAGGGGTGGGCGGTGGGCCTGCGGCTGGCTGCCGCTCCGCTGAAGCAGGGTGCGTCACCGGAGCACCTGGTGACCCGGATGGCGCAGGACGACGGGAGCGTGGCCCAGTACCTGTTCGAGGAGGTGCTGCAGCGGCAGCCGGCGACCGTCCGGCGGTTCCTGCTGCGGATCAGCGTGACCGGGGAACTCTGGCCGGACCTGGTCGACCGGCTCTGCGGGCGGCCGATCGGTGGGCGCGTCCTCGCCGGGCTCGCCCGCGCCAATGCCTTCGTCGAGCAGTTCCCCGCCGCGCCCGGCGGGTTCCGGATCCACCCGCTGTTCCGCAACATGCTGCAGGCCCAGCTGGCCTGGGACCACCCGGGTGAGGTCGCCGGCCTGCACCGGACCTGTGCCGCCTGGTACGCGGAAGCGGGGCGGTCCGCAGAGGCCGTCGTGCACGCGGCCGCCGCGGAGGACTGGAACTCGGTCACGCGCCTGCTGATCGACGACCTGGTCGTCATGCGCCTGCTGGCGCACGGCACGGATCCCGCGCTGCGTGGACTCCAGACAGAGCTGGCCCGGCTCCCCGGTCCCGAGGCCGCCGTCCTCCGCACCGCCGCCGCGCTCGGCGGCCGGCACGTGCCGGCACCCGCCGATCTCGTCGAGGCAGCGAGCGCGCGTGGAGCGGAGCAGCGTCTGACCCTGCGCGCGTCGGCCACGCTCGCCTGCCTGGCGGCCGACGCCGCCGCGGGCGCCGACCCCGTCGCGCTGCTCGCCGGAGCCGACGCCGCGGCCCTCCTGGCGGCCGACCTGCCCCACGAGGACCGGCGCGAGTGGCGCGAGTACGCGGCGGTGATCGGCGCACTGCGTGCCGTGGCGGGCCTCGGGACCGACGCACCGGTCGCACACGTCCTCACCGGGCTGCGCGGCGCCGCGGCAGCCGCCCAGTCGGTGGGCTCCCGCCGCCTGCGCAGCCTCGCGCTCGCCCATCTCGCTGTCCTGGAGGCGCTCGCGGGACACCTGACCCGGGCGGTGCACGCCGCGAACGAGGCCGAGGAGCTCGGGCGCGAGGAGGGCAGGGAGGACGCCCAGCTGGAGCCGGCCGCGGCGGCGGCGCTCGCGTGGGTCCACCTGCGCCGCTACGCCCTCGGTGATGCGCGGGAGTGGGTGGGCCGGGCGCGGGTGCGCGGGCGGGACCGGGTCGACACCCCCGCGGCGACGGTGACGGCACCGCTGCTGGCCGTGCTGCAGAGCCAGCTGTCCCGGAACCGGCACGAGTACGACTCCGCGGAGCAGGGTCTGGCGCCCCACCTCCGCGGACCGCGCCTGCCACCGTGGGTGGCCGAGCAGGTGGTCACGGAGGTGGTCCGGCTCGCCATCGCCCGGGGGCACGTCGGCGAGGGGTTGGCGATCCTGCGGGACGAGAGCAGCGGCGAGCCGTGGAGCCGGCGCCTGCGAACCACGGTGGGACTCGTCACCGGGGACCCGGCAGTGCGCGCCGCGGCGTCCGAGGACGAGCCCTCGGGAACTCCGGCGGCGGCGGTGGAGACCGTCGTCGTCCGGGCGTGCCAGCTCCTGGAGGCCGGCCGGGTGCCCGCCGCGGCGGAGGAACTCGCCGCGGCTCTGGACCTGGCCCGGCCGGAGCTGCAGCGCTGGCCCTTCCTCGACTCCCCGCCCCAGGCCCGGCGTCTGTTGCGCACGCACCCCCGGCTGCAGGAGCCCGCCGCGTGGCTGAGCCCGTCGTCGACCGCGCAGCCGATGCCCGGCGGGCACCGTCCCGTGGCGGGTCCTCCCGTGCCGGAGGTGATCCAGGACCTCAGCGAGAAGGAGATGGAGGTCCTCCGGCACCTCGGGCAGATGCTGTCCACAGCGGAGATCGCGGCCACGATGTTCATCTCGGTGAACACCGTGCGCACGCACATCCGCAGCATCCTGCGCAAGCTCGCGGTCAGCCGGCGGAACCAGGCGGTCCGGCGGGCCCGCGAGCGCGGCATCCTGTGACCTGACCGCGCCGCTCGTCCCCGCAGCGGACCTCCGCTTCCCACACGGAGCACCCGGCCGGCCGTGCCGTGGGCGCGAGCGACCAGGGCTGTGGGGGTGTCGGTCGGGTCAGGTGGCCGGGACCCGGCGCGGTGCGCGCGGGAGCAGCAGCGCGGCGACCCACCCGACCAGGGCGAAGCAGCCGACGACCAGGATGGCGGTGAGGAACGGCGGGTTGCCGCCGGCCGTCGCCGCCACGATCACCGAGCCGGCGATGGCCACACCCAACGACGAGCCCAGGTTCGACACGCTCCGCGAGACCCCGGAGATGTCGCCCTGGACCTCCTCCGGCCACGCCGACTGCACGACGTTCACCGACGCGGTGAGCATGGCGCCGATGCCGAAGCCCATGAGGAACAGGCCGGGCGCGAAGGTCCAGACGGCCGAGTCCTGCCGGGAGAGGGCGAGGAGCAGGGCCAGGCCGACGACGGTCAGGGTGAACCCGCCCCGGATCAGCAGCCGCTGCGGGTGCCGGCTGGCCATCCGCTGCGCCATCGCGGACGCCAGCAGGACCCCGACGGTGGCCGGTACCAGCATGAGCCCCGTCTGGATCGCCGAGTAGCCGCGCTCCTGCTGCAGGAAGACCGAGATCACGAAGAACGAGCCCTGCATCACCAGCCACTGCACGGTCTGCGTCACGAGGCCCAGGTTCGACGTCCGGTTCCGGAACAGCCGGACGGAGACCAGCGGTGTGCGGCCACCGCGCTCCCGGGCCCGCGCGTGCACGAAGAAGCCCGCCAGGACGAGCACGCCCAGGGCGACGTAGAGCCACACCCGGGACAGCCCCCAGCCGTAGGTGTTCGTCTGGAGGACGCCGAAGACGACGAGGAAGAGCCCGGCCGCCGACAGCACCGCGCCGAGGACGTCGAAGCGCGGCCGCTCGGCCGGCAGCGGTGGGTCGTCGATCCGCCGCGCCAGGAACACGATCAGGGCCACCACGACCACCTGGAGCAGGAACGAGGCCCGCCAACCGACGGAGCTGGTGATGAGGCCCCCGATCAGTGGTCCCGCCGCGGCGCCGAGCCCCGCGGCCCCGCTGACGACGCCGAACCACTTGGCCCGGGTCTTCAGGTCGTCGAAGAACACCGTCACGAGGATGTAGATCGGCGGGATCAGCAGCGCCGAGCCGACGCCCTCGAGCAGTGAGTAGCCGACGGTCAGCAGGGCCAGCCCCGGTGCCAGGGCGGCCAGGAGTGCACCCGCCCCGTAGATGAGCAGGCCCAGGATGAAGCAGTACTTGCGGCCCCAGATGTCGGTGAGCTTGCTCCCCGGGATCATCAGGGCGGCCATCGTCAGAGTGAACAGCGTGATGGTGGTCTGGATCCCCGCGACGTCGGTGTCCAGGTCGTCGGCGATCGTGCTGATCGCCACGTTCATGTTCGAGGCGGCATAGCTGGCGATGAACTGGGCCAGGGCGAGCGGCAGGATGACCGATCCCGCCGAGGCCACGCCCCTGGATCCGGCCACGGTCCTCGTCATGGTGTGTCCTCCTGGTGTCGGCCGGCGCGCACGATCGCGCCGGCCGCCGCGGTCATCCGTGCGCTCGCGACGGCCGGGCGGGTCCGTGTCATGGCTCCTCGACGGGGGCGGCGGCCACCCGGCGTCGGCGGCGTTCGTCCCGTCGGGTACCACCCGACGGGACGACGCCGCGATGGGTCAGCCAGGGCGGTGCCCGTCGAGAGCCGCGTCCAGGGTGACGGCGGCGTCGATGAGAGCCAGGTGCGTGAACGCCTGCGGGAAGTTGCCGATCTGCTCCCCGGTGAGGGCGATCTCCTCGGAGTACAGACCGACGTGGTTGCCGTAGGTCAGCATCTTCTCGAAGGCGTTCCGGGCCTCGTCCAGCCGCCCGGCGCGGGTGAGGGCGTCCACGTACGCGAACGTGCACAGCGAGAACGTGCCCTCCGAGCCGCGCAGCCCGTCCGGTGAGGCATCGGGGTCGTAGCGGTAGACCAGGCTGTCGGTGACCAGTTCACTGTCCATCGCCGTCAGGGTCGACAGCCACAGCGGGTCCCGCCCGTCGACGAAGCCGACGGTCGGCATGCGCAGCAGCGCCGAGTCGAGCACGTCGGTGTTGTAGTGCTGCACGAACGCCCTGCGGGTGGAGTGGAACCCCCGGTCGAGGACCTGCCGGTAGATCTGGTCCCGCTCCTCCCGCCAGCGGTCCACGGCCGCCGGCCGGCCGTGTTCCGTGGCCATCCGGATCCCGCGGTCGAAGGCCACCCAGCACATGACCCGCCCGTAGGTGAACGGCTCACGACCGCCGCGGGTCTCCCAGATGCCCTCCTCCGGCTGGTCCCAGTTGTCGGCGAGCCAGTCCAGCACCCGGGCGGTCGCCGTCCACCCCTGGTGGGGGAGGGGGAGCCCGGCCCGGACACCGGCGTAGATGCTGTCGATGGCCTCGCCGTAGATGTCCAGCTGCAGTTGCTCCGCCGCGCCGTTGCCGATGCGCACCGGTGCCGAACCCCGGTACCCGCGCCAGTGGTCCAGCACGTCCTCCTTGAGGTCGGAGGAGCCGTCGATCCGGTACATGATGTTGAGCGGCCCGCTGTCGCTGCTGAGCCGCTCGCGGATCCGGTCCCCGAGCCAGGCCCCGAAGCGCGCCGCCTCGTCGGTCATCCCGAGCTTGAGCAGCGCGTGCACCGAGAACGAGGCGTCGCGCACCCACGTGTACCGGTAGTCCCAGTTGCGCTCGCCGCCGATCTGCTCGGGCAGGCCGGCGGTCGGTGCGGCCACGAGACCGCCGGAGGGCGCGTAGGTCATCAGCTTCAGGGTGATCGCCGACCGCTGGACGTCCTCCCGCCACCGCCCGGTGTAGGTGGACCGGCCGACCCAGGAGCGCCAGTAGGCGACGGTCGCGTCGAAGAGGGCCTGCACCTCGCTGAGGCGGATCTCACGGGGTGGCCCGTCGGCGGCGGACTCGAGGACCACCCCGCGCGTCTGTCCTGCCACCAGGCTGAGGGTGCCGTGCAGGTCGATGTCCTCGACCCGCACGTCGGCCAGCCGTTCGTCCTCGGGCTCACGGACGATGTGCAGCGTGAGCCGCTGGCCGTTCGCCACGAACGTGACGCCCTGGTCCGTGGCCTCGAGTCGGTGCGGGTGCCGGCCGTAGTCGAACCGCGGTGCGACGTCGATCGCGAAGGTCATGCGGCCGCGCACGCACTGGACGATCCGGACGATCCGGTGCTGGTCGGTCGCGGTCGCGTCGGTCGGGGGCATGAAGTCGACGACCTGACCCAGGCCGTCGTCGGAGAAGAACCGGGTGACCAGGACGGCGGTGTCCGGCAGGTACATCTGCTTGGACGTGTAGGACGTCCCGGCCGGGTGGATGCGGAAGTGTCCGCCGAGCTCGTCGTCGAGCAGCGCACCGAAGACGCTGGGGGAGTCGAACCGTGGGCAGCAGAACCAGTCGATCGACCCGTCGGTCGTGACGAGTGCGGCGGTCTGCAGGTCACCGACGATGCCGTGGTCGGCGATCGCGGTCTCGCGTCGGACGGTCTCGGTCATGCCGGTGACCGTCGGTCACGGAGGTCGGCGGTACCTCATCCCCCGGGGGTGATCGACCGCAGTGCCCGTCGTGGAGGGCCGGCTGCCAGGACGTGTCCGAAACGGCCATGACAGTCGTCCGGTTCGGTACAGCACACTGGCGCCGACCTGGCAAGCTCGAGCCAGCCGCGTGGGGGTGGGCCCCCCTCCCGCGCCCCACGCGGCGTTCTCGACGGTGGACGACCCGGTCGACGGGGCCCCTGCCCTCATGGCATCGACTCGTGGCAGCGGACCGTCCACCATGGCCGTCGTGGCTTCTCCAGGCCTGGTCAGCGGCCAGGCGCCCTCGACCCGCGCTCGCCGGTTCTTCCCCTGGCTCGTCTTCACCCTCACCTTCGCCCTCCTGCTGTCGGACTACATGTCCCGGCAGGTCCTCTCGGCCGTCTTCCCCATCCTCAAGACCGAGTGGGCGCTGACCGACACCCAGCTCGGCGCGCTGACCGGCGTCGTCGCGATCACGGTCGGCATCCTCGCCGTACCGCTGTCGCTCCTCGCCGACCGCTGGGGCCGGGTCCGCGCGATCGTCCTGATGGCGGTCGTCTGGAGCCTGGCCACCGCCGCGTCCGCGGTATCGGCGGGCTACGGCGAGCTGATGCTGTCCCGCCTGTTCATCGGGGTCGGCGAGGCCGCCTACGGCAGCGTCGGCCTGGCCGTCGTCCTGAGCGTGTTCCCGGCCTACCGCCGGGCCTCGTTCACCGGCGCCTTCATGGCCGGCGGCTCGTTCGGCAGCGTCATCGGGGTCGCCCTGGGCGGCGCCCTCGCCGTCCGGTTCGGCTGGCGCTGGGCCTTCGGCGCCATGGCGATCCTCGGTCTCGTCCTCGTGGCGGTGTACCGGCTGCTCATCACCGAAGAGAAGCTCCGCCGCCACCGGGCCGCCGACGGCGACCCGTCGGCACCGACGGGCGGGCGGGCGCGGCTGCGCACGCTCGTCGACACCCCGGCGGTCCTCTGCGCCTACGTCGGCAGCGGGCTGCAGCTGTTCGTCGCCGGCACCTTGTTCGCCTGGCTGCCCAGCTACCTCAACCGCGCCTACGGCCTGCCGCCGGGCGAGGCGGCGGGGATCGCGGCCATCGCCATCCTGCTGATGGGCGTCGGCATGATCGTCTGCGGTGCCGTCACCGACCGGCTGAGCCGGCGGGTGCCGATCCGCACGTGGACGACGGCGATCGTCTACTCGGCCGCGTCGCTGCTCTTCCTCGGGCTCGGGTTCTCCCTCGACCCGGGCGGCGTGCAGCTGCTCCTGCTGGCCGTCGGCGTGTTCGTCGCCGCCGGCACCTCGGGGCCGGCCGGCGCGATGGTCGCGACCCTGACCGCGGAGTCCATCCGCGCCACCGCGCTCGGCACGCTGACGCTGGCGAACAACCTGCTCGGCCTCGCCGCGGGACCGGTGGTCACCGGCATCCTGGCCGACCGGGTCGGCCTGGTCGGCGCCATGCGCATCGTGCCGGTGGCGGCGGTCGGCGCGCTGGTCGCCCTGCTGGTCGGCCGTGCGGCCCATCCCGGGAGCCTCGCCCGGGTCGCGGAGCGGACCCCCTGACCGCGGCGACCGTCGTCCCGGTGCCCGGCCGGGGCGACCGCGACGGGGACCACGGTCAGTGGACCAGGGCCTTGAGGGCGATCAGCCCGGCTCCGATCAGGGCCACGACGGCACCCTTGAGCAGCGCCTGGTGGGGCGCCGAGCCGGCGAAGCGCGCCGCCCAGTACCCGTAGAAGCCGATCAGGCCGAGCCCCGTCCACTTCGCGACGGTGAACGCGGCGTCGACGTCGAACAGCCCCAAGGCGGCGAGCAGGAAGAACACGGCGGGGAAGGCGACTCCGAAGCCGACCGCCACCGCGTCCTCGGCCATGTGCCCGACCTGCCTGCGGGTGACCGGCCGGCGGGTCCTCGTCTCGGTGCCCACCACCTCGCTGTAGACCTCCGCCAGCCCCACCGCCAGGGCCGTCCCGACCAGCCAGACCGCCATGACCCACGGCTTCGGGGGGTGGCTCTCGATCGCCACGACGAGGGCCAGCCCGATGATCGAGCCGTAGACCACCCTGCCGACCTGCCGGGACCCGAGGTGCTGTTCGAGGCTCACCCGCATGCGTCGCAGCCTCCCCGGGCCGGCCCGGCGGGACACCGTCCGCCGCGGAGGATGTGGGGACGGTCAACCGACGGCGCCCGGGACGACGGCGAACAGCCGCTCCCGCACAGTCTCGCGCACCTGGAGGGTCTCCTCGATGCGGAGCAGCTGCTCCGGGGACGCGGGGAGCCCGAACACGTCGCTGAGGAAGCGGGGCAGGTCCGCGCGGTAGTCGTGCTGCCACGCCCCGAAGGCCCCCGACGTCTGCGCGTTCTTCATGTCGATGAGGCTCTGGAAGAACGTCGTCACCGGCCGCCACCGCATGGCCGGGGGGATGCCGCGGGGGCTCCCGGCGGCGACCGGCTCCGGGCGCGGGCGTGAGGGGCCCAGCCAGTCCGGGGGGTACCAGAGCAGGTCCTGGCCGAACTTCGTCACACCGTCGTTGTCGTGGCTCACCAGGACGAAGCGCGGCGGGCAGCCGCGCTCCTCGCGGAGCGCGACGAACTGCTCGTGGTCGTTGACGACGGCGACGGCGTCGGCGTCGACGTCGAGGCGGTTGCCGCGGGTGACCTGGCGCATCCACCCGCTCCCGTACGGCGTCCCGATCCACAGCGCCCGGTCGATGCCCATGGCGTCGAGCCCCAGCGTTCCCCAGTGCAGGAACACGTCCTGGCTGGTGTGCGCGCCGAGGCTCTCGCCGAACACCGCGATGCGCGGGCGGGGGCCCGGCCGATCGCGGAGGCGCTGGAGGATCCGCAGCCACAGCAGCCGGTTCTGCTCCCGGGCCCCGGGCACCATGCCGAGGGACAGCGGCGACGGGCGGCGCGAGTACTGCAGGGCCACCGTGGCGACGTCACCGAGGGCGAGGTACTGGAGCGCGGCGACGGCGACGTAGTTGACGTACCCCGTGCCGGTCGGCGAGACCAGGACGAGCAGCGACCGGTCGAACGCGCCGGTCCGCTCCAGTTCGGCCATCGCGAGGTCCACCCGTGCACGCGGGGTCGGGGCGTTGTCCAGCCCGACGTACACCTGCACGGGTGCACCGCGGGCGGGCGTGCCCATGACGGTCTCGATCGACAGGTCCGGCACGCCGTCCGGGCGGGTCGCGAGCGGCTGCGGCCGCACGGATGCGAGGGCGTGCAGCCGGCCGTCGCGGCCCATCCCCGCCCAGGACACCAGACTGCCGGGGCCACCGCTGACCGTCGACGGCACCCATCTGTCGGCCTCGCCCGCCTCGATCACGGGCACGTCGGCCGCCGTCATCGCCTCGATCCGCCGCATCGCCCGGTGCCAGAGCGAGGTGGCGCCGGCCCCCAGCCCCACGAGGAAGCCCGCGTGGCCCGCCAGCCGCCAGAGCTCGGGCGGCCCGGGCAGCACCGCGGCCAGCCGGCGTGCCGCGAGGTCGGCGAGTGCGTGCTCGCCGTAGGCGACACCGGCCAGGCACCCGACGACCCCCGCCGCGACGCCGAGGGACGACAGCGGCGGCGGAGCTTCCGCCCCGTCGGTGGCCTCGGCGTGCTCCTCCGAGCGCAGCCGGTCCACGACGTAGGCGATGCCGAGGCCGACGGGCACCGCCAGCGGTACGGCGGCGAGGCGTCCGTGCAGCCGCAGTCGGTCGTCGAGCGCCTGCGCGCCGATCTCGGCTCCGCCGAGGAGCGCGCCGCCGAGGCCCGTGGCGCCGAGCCGCCACGCCGCCTGGCGGACGACCCCGCGGAGCGGGTCGTCGGGCCGCGGCGGGAACGCCTTGAGCGCCGCCAGCCCGAGAGGCACGGCCGCGGCGTCGACCGCGATCGTGGTGGCGCGCTGCCTGGACGGGGACGCCGCTCCGCCGACGAGGAACCGTGCCGTCGTCTCCAGCGCGTCCTGCGCCCCGGCCGTGAGCAGGTGGTGCAGACCCGTGGCCAGCCCGGTCACCAGGCCCTGGTCCACCGCACTGCGGTGGGAGAGCGACGGGGCGAACGTGCCGGGGGCCGTCGCCGCGGCCACGACCAGACCGACATCGGCCGCGGTGCTCGTCCCGGGCAGACTCCCGCGGGCCGGCCGCACCGACCGTGATCGCGAACGTGGCATGACCGGATGGTGGGCCCCGCGCGGCGACCGCGGTTCATCCTGCCGGTAGGAGTCCGCTCCGCCGGAGGGCCCCTAGCGTCGGTGGTCCGACGAGCGGAGCGGGGCATGACGGCGGAACCGACGGCGAGGCCCATTCCTGCCAGGATGGTCGTCGGGCCCTCGTCCTCCCCGGAGGGGTCGGCGCCGGGCCGGGACCGTTCCCGCGGGTGGCGGAGGAGGCTGCCGCGCTACACCTGGAGCGGCACCCTCGGCGCACTCCTGTTCGGCTGCAGCTCGCTGTCGCCGTCGCTGCTGCCCCGGGGCTGGCTGCTGCAGGGGCTGATCGCCGGCATCACCGCGGCGATCGGCTACGGCGCAGGCGTCACCGTCGCGTGGTTCGTCGCAGAGGTCACGGAGAGCCGGGTCCCGGCCGGTGTCCGCCACCGTGCCTGGCAGGTGCTCGCCGTGGCCGGCACCCTGCTCTGCCTGGTCATGCTGTGGCTCGGCGCGGGCTGGCAGCGGGAGATCCACGAGCTGATGGGTCTGACGCCGCCCGAGGGCTACTCGTCGCTCGGCATCGTCGTCGTCGCCGTGCTCGTGTTCGCCGGCGTCGTCGCCATCGGCCGGGGCGTCCGGCGGCTGGCCCACTGGCTGGTCCGGGTGCTCGGTCGGGTCCTGCCGTCGCGGGTCGCCCGGCCCCTGGGCGTCATCGCGGTGACCGTCCTGGTCGTCTTCCTCCTGAACGGCGTGCTGTTCCAGGGGCTGGTGAGCGCGGCCAACTCGGCGTTCAGCGTCAAGGACGACGGCACGGAGGAGGGCGCGGTGGAGCCCGCGGCGCCCGAGCGGTCGGGGAGCCCGGACTCCCTGGTGCCGTGGGAGGACCTCGGGCTGCAGGGACGCAACTTCGTCGGCACGGGGCCGACGGTCGAGGAGCTCGCGGACTTCTCGGGCCGGCCGGCCCAGGTGCCGGTCCGCGCGTACGTCGGGCTGGCGTCGGCCGGGGACGTCGGGGATCGCGCCGCCCTCGCCGCCCGCGAACTCGAGCGGGCCGGCGGCTTCGACCGGGCCGTCCTCGTGGTGGTGACGACGACGGGGACCGGCTGGGTGGACCCGGCGGCGAGCGGGTCGCTGGAGTACGAGTTCAACGGCGACACCGCGATGGTGGCGATGCAGTACTCCTACCTGCCCAGCTGGCTGTCGTTCCTGGTCGACCAGGCCAAGGCGCGCGACGCCGGCCGCGCGCTGTTCGACGCGGTCTACGGCACCTGGTCGAGGCTGCCCGAGCGCAGCCGGCCGCAGCTGTACGTCTTCGGGGAGAGCCTCGGCACCTTCGGCGGGGAGGCCGCCTTCAGCGGACTCGCGGACATCCAGAACCGCACGAGTGGTGTGCTGTGGGCCGGGCCGCCCAACTTCAACGAGCTGTGGCGCGGACTGGTCGCCGACCGCGAGGCCGGGTCCCCGGAGTGGCTGCCGGTCTACGACGACGGCCGCACGGTGCGCTTCGCCGACGAGGCGCCGGACCTCGGCAGCCCGCCGGGTCCCTGGGGCGAGCCGCGGGTCGTGTACCTGCAGAACGCCTCGGACCCGATCGTGTGGTGGTCGCCGCGGCTGATCCTGGGCCGGCCGGACTGGCTGCGCGGCGAACGGGGACCCGACGTCTCCGAGAGCACGGTGTGGCTGCCGTTCGTCACGTTCTGGCAGGTCACCGCGGACCTGGTGTTCTCGACCGGTGTGCCGGACGGGCACGGGCACAAGTACCAGGCCGACTACGTGGACGGCTGGGCGGACGTCGCACAGCCACCCGGCTGGACCGACGCCGACACCGACCGGCTGCGGCAGCTGCTCGGCGGGAACTGACCCGGTGGCGGGGGGACGCGCAGGAGGGCGCGCGTGACCACGTCCGCCGCCCGCCGGGCGCGCTACCGCGTCGTCTCCGGCGCCGTCGTGGTGGCGCTCGCGGCGATCAACGTCGTCGACCACCTGCTGCACCCGCCCTGGTGGGTCCGCGGGCTGGAGGGGGCCGCCCTCCTCGCCTGGGCGCGGTGGGAGGGGTTGACCTGGTCGCAGCTCGGGCTGGGCCGCGACCGCCTGGGGTCGGGGGCCCGGTGGGGACTGGGTGCGATCGCCGTCGTCGCGGGCGTCTACGTGGTGGGCCTGCTGCTGCCGGCCACCCGGCCGGCGTTCCAGGACGTCCGCTACGACCTGCCCGTCCCGGGGGCGCTGCACAAGGCGTTCGTCGTGATCCCGTTCGGCACCGTGGCGCTCGAGGAGCTCGCCTTCCGATCGGTCCTCTGGGGCGTGCTCGCGCGGCACCTGCGGCAGTGGCAGGTCCTGGTCACCACCTCGGCCCTCTTCGGGTTGTGGCACATCCTCCCGTCGCTGGGCCTGGGAGAGACCAACCGCGGCGTGTCCGACGCGGTCGGCGGCGCGGGGAGCGCCGTCGTCGTCGCGGGAACCGTCGCGTTCACCGCGATCGGCGGCCTGGTCTTCGGCGAGCTGCGCCGGCGCAGCGGCAGCGTCCTCGCCAGCGTCGCCGCGCACTGGGCCACGAACGCCCTCGGCGTCCTGTTCGGTCTGGTGGCCTGGCGGCTGGACCGGCAGGGCTGATCGGACGCCGTCATCCGGCACGGATGAGGACCGGTGCCCGGGCCGCACACCACACTCGGGGCGTTTCCGCCGGGAGGACGGCGGCGCGAGGAGGCGCGAGATGACCGTGACCGCCACCGTGGTCGTTGCCGAGGACGATGATCCGCTCAACGGCCTGGTGCCGGTCGCCGCGTCCTTCGTCGACTCACTCGTCGGGCGGCTGCACGCCGAGTACGGCGTGGACCGGCACGAGATCCGCCGCCTGGCGACAGAGGTGCTCGAGACCTTCGCGACCGCTCGTGTGCAGGCGTTCGTCCCCATCCTGGTGGAGAAGAAGCTCCGCGACACCTACCGGGCGCTGCGTCACCGGGGCGGGACACCGCAGTCGGGCGGGGCGCCGGACGTCCGGCCGGGTCCGCCGGCCGACACCGACCGCCATCACCGGTGAGCCCGCCGGTGCGCCTGCTGCCGGCCGGTGTCCGAGCGCTCCGCGGGTACCGCCGCTCGTGGCTGGTCAAGGACCTCGTGGCCGGGGTGGTGCTGACCGCGCTGCTCGTGCCGCAGGGGATGGCCTACGCGGAGCTGGCCGGCCTGCCGCCGATCACCGGCCTCTACACGACGATCACGTGCCTCCTCGGCTACGCGGTGTTCGGCCCCTCGCGGATCCTCGTGCTCGGGCCGGACTCTTCGCTCGGCCCGATGATCGCGGCGACGATCCTGCCGTTGGTGGCCGCAGGCGGGGATCCCGGGCGAGCGGTCGCGCTGGCGTCGATGCTCGCGCTGATGGTCGGGATCGTCATGGTCGCGGCAGGGTGGGCGGGTCTCGGCTTCGTCGCCGACCTCCTGTCGAGGCCCACCATGATCGGGTACATGAACGGGCTGGCCCTCACGATCCTGGTCGGCCAGCTGCCGAAGCTCCTGGGCTTCTCCGTCGACGCGGACGGACTCCTGGGGGAGATCGCCGGGTTCGCGCGGGGCGTGACGCAGGGGGACGTCGTGCCGGCCGCGGCCGCGGTGGGGCTCGGCGGCGTCGTGGTGATCCTGGCCTTCCAGCGGTGGTGGCCCAGGGTCCCTGCGGTGCTGGTGATGGTCGTCCTCGCCATCGCCTTCACCAACCTCCTGGACCTGGAGCAGCACGGGGTGGACCTGGTCGGCGTGCTGCCGCAGGGCTTCCCGCCGCTCACCGTCCCCGACGTCGCCTGGTCCGACCTCGTTCCGCTGGCGGGGGGTGCGGTCGCGATCGCGCTGGTGGCGTTGGCGGACACCATCTCCACCGCGTCGTCGTTCGCCGAGCGGACCGGGCAGGACGTCCGGGGCAACCAGGAGATGATCGGCATCGGCACGGCCAATCTCGCGGCCGGCCTGTTCCAGGGGTTCCCGGTCAGCACCAGTGGATCCCGCACCGCGGTGGCCGAGCGCGCCGGCGCACGGTCCCAGCTGACCGGGGTCACCGGCGCCGCGCTGATCCTGCTGATGATCCTGCTGCTGCCGGGGCTGTTCCGGAACCTGCCCCAGGCCGCGCTCGCCGCGGTCGTGATCACAGCGTGCCTCTCGCTGGCCGACCTGCCGGGCACAGCACGGCTGTGGCACCAGCGCAAGGTCGAGTTCAGCCTCTCCATCATCGCCTTCGCCGGGGTGGCGCTGCTCGGCGTGCTGCCCGGGATCGTGATCGCGGTCGGGCTGTCGATCCTCAACGTCTTCCGCCGTGCGTGGCGGCCGTACCAGACGACGCTCGGGCTCGTCGACGGCGTGGCCGGCTACCACGACGTCCGCTCGTACCCGCAGGCGCGCCGGCTCCCGGGGCTGGTCATCTACCGTTTCGACGCGCCGCTGCTCTTCGCCAACGCGAAGACGTTCCGGGACGAGTGCAGGACGCTCTCCCGTGGCGAGCCGCCGCCTCGCTGGATCGTCGTCGCGGCCGAGCCCATCACCGACGTCGACACCACGGCGGCCGACATGCTGTTCGACCTGGACCGGCTGCTCGACGAGAACGGCCAGACCCTGGTGTTCGCCGAGCTCAAGGACCCGGTGCGGCGCAAGATCGAGCGCTACGGGCTGACCCGCGAGATCGAGCCCCAGCACTTCTTCCCGACCGTCGAGGCCGCCGTCGAGGCCTTCCGCGCCAAGACCGGCGCCAGCTGGACCGACGGGACCACCGGCACGACGCCGCAGGCGACCGCTCTCCCGGAGCCACAGGCGCCCCCTCAGCACCCCGGGTGAGGGCGCCGGGGCCGGCAGGCCGCCGGGGCGTCAGTTCTCGCGGCTCCTCGACGGGGCGGCGGCGTCGGGGCCCACGGGGCCGCGGTCCACTCCAGAGGAACCGTCGAGCGCGACCGGCCGGCCGACTGCCAGACCCCACAGCGCGGCCCAGTCCAGACGCGCCCGCGGCGGCGGCACCCCCGGCCGGTTGCGGGGGAGCCTGACCCGGAGGGCACCGGGACGGATCGTGCAGCGCACCGGGGTCGTCAGCCGCACGGTCTCGCCGTCGATGCCGATCGGGACCTCGGCGACGTCCGCGGTGACCACGACCTCGGGTGCCTCCGCCAGTTGCAGTCCCTCCCGGTGGGCGCCGTTCAGCAGGCCGACGGCCTGCCGCGTGCTGTCCACGCGGACGGCGATCACGCCGAGGACCCCCCGGTCCAGCCTGAACCGACGTCCCGTCCCCGCGAGGTCGGAGGCCGCGTACGGGTTGTTGCTCACCAGCAGGGCCTGCGGCGCGTCGATCCGCGACTCGCCGACCTCGGCGACGAGGTGGGCGCCGCGTCGCCGGGCCAGCAGGTCCGGGAGGGCGTCGAGGGTCGTGCCGCGCTTGTCGTCGCGGTAGGCCGGGTTCTCCACGATCTCCGCGTAGGCACCGAAGGACGCGTTGTTCACGAACGTGCGGCCGTTGATGTCGCCGAGGTCTATCCGTGCCTCCACGCCGTCGCGCAGGGCGTCGAGGCACCGGGAGGGGTCGCTCCGGTCCAACCCCAGGTCGAGGGCGAAGTGGTTGCGGGTACCGGCGCTGATGACCAGGAACGGCACGTCGTGCTCGGCTGCGACCTGGGCCACCAGCGCCTGCGTGCCGTCGCCACCGGCCACGCCGATGAGGTCGGCACCCCGGGCCAGGGCACGTCGGGCGAGTTCCTGGACGTCGGTGCCCGGCTGGTCCAGCAGGGCCACCTCGGCACCGAGTTCCTCGGCCAGCTCC
Source organism: Geodermatophilus sp. CPCC 205506 (assembly GCF_051383635.1). Classification (NCBI taxonomy): domain Bacteria; kingdom Bacillati; phylum Actinomycetota; class Actinomycetes; order Geodermatophilales; family Geodermatophilaceae; genus Geodermatophilus; species Geodermatophilus sp. CPCC 205506. The sequence goes on from NZ_JALPKP010000033.1 coordinate 25,750, forward strand.
CGCAGCCGGAAGCGGCCGACCTTGCCCCCGCCGGACCGCGGGTTCATGACGAAGAACGGGTGCCGGGGTGCCGGCGCGTCGGTGACCTCCATCGTCCAGCGCGACCGGTCGGGGCGCAGCGCCAGGCGGGCGGCGGCGACCCCGGTGGCGAGCAGCGCAGCGGCGACGACGGCGACCCAGAGCAGCCGGTCGGCCACGAACACCGCGATGACCGCCACCGGTGCGCCCACGGCGAGGGCCAGCGCCAGCCAGCGCAGCGGCCCACGTCGCAGGAGGAACCAGTAGAGAGCGGCGACGACCACGACGGCCGCTCCGGCGGTGAGCAGCACGAGCCACAGGCCGCGACGGCCGGCGAACGCGAGCAGCACGACGAAGGCGATCGCGACGAGGGCGAAGCCACACCGGGCACACCACCGCCTGGCACGCATCGATCCCACGGCGCACCTCCAGCGGTGATCCTCGGTGTCCGAGGGAGCATGGCCGTTCCGCTGCGCGGGGGGATCACCCCGTCCGGACGGTCGTGCCCGGGACGAGCGTCTGGACCGACACCGGCCCGGCGACGGCCGGGCAGCGCAGCCTCGTGACCCAGCCCGGGGTCAGCCACGTGCGTCGCCTACGGCCAGCCCCTCGACTCCCACGCCGACGTGGCGTCGCTCTCCGACCTGGCGCGAGCCGCCCGCCGCCACTCCGTGGGACTCGTGCCGAACTGCCGGCGGAACCAGCGCGAGAAGGCGCTCGGTGCGCTGAACCCCAGCAGCTGTGACACCTCGGTCAGCGAGTACCGCCCGTTCGTGAGAAAGCGCTCCACCAGGCGCGCCCGGGTGGTGTCCAGGACGGAGGAGAAGGTCTGGTCCTGCTGGGCCAGGTACCGCTGGAGTTCCCGGGGACGGAGGCCGAGGCGCCGGCTCGCCCGCGTCAACGACAGGCGCCCGAGCGGCAGCAGGAGCTCCACGGCTTCCGCCACGTCCGCCAGGCCCGCGGTGGCAGCCGGTGGTCGAGGGGCCACCACCGTGTCGAGGAACCGCCGGGTGTACGGCCGCAGCGAGGGATCCGACGTGATGACCCGGGCGCCGAGCTCCTGCGCCTGGAGGACCAGGCTGTTGGACCGGCGGGCGAAGACCACGCGGGGGCCGAAGAGCCGGCGCCACGGTTCCGCGTCCGCGGGCGGGGAGCGGACGAAGCCGGCGGACCGGGGTCGCCAACCGCTGCCCAGCAGAGCCCGGATGATCCCCGACAGCTCCGCCATGACCAGATCGAGCACCTGATCGCGCGGTGCGGGCTCGCCGAACTCGAGCCAGACCTCGATCACGGCCCGGTCGCCGTCCTCCCTCAGACGGAGGTGCAGCGCCTCGTTGTAGGCAGGCGCGTACTCCGTCAGCAGGGCCACGGCACTGCGCAGATCGGGCTCGTCGCGGAGTGCGACGCTCAGGGGACCGAGGGTCCCGAGTCTGGGCAGCTGCGCCAGGCGCAGGCCGAAGTCGGGGCAGCCCGACTGCTGTGCGGACAGTTCCAGGAGCCGCGCCACCGGAGCGGCCGGGATCCAGCGGTCGGGCACGGCGAGGTCGGCGAGGTCCAGACCCACCCGTCCGAGCACGACCGCTGGGTCGAGCCCCGAGGATCGGGCCAACCCCGCGTACTCGGTGAGCACGTTCGTCCGAATGCGAGGGCGCATGACCGGTTCCCTCCGCGCTGCGCCGAAAGATAAGGGCCACGACCGGATGGGTAAAGCGGCGTCGGCGCCCTTCTCCTAGCTTCGGTGGCGCGCTCAGTCTCGTACCGGTTCGTCCTGCGCCGCTTCAGCGGCCCGAGCCGGAGGGGGGCGCACAGAGGACCTGGGAGGTCCCGGATGACGCGTCGTCGAGCTCCCCGCCACGATGTCCCTCCTGCGGGCGCGTTGCCGGCGCCCCGCCCCGCCCCACCGGCGGTCTGGAGCTTCGCCTCGTCCGGCTCTCCGCGTCGTGGGGGTGAAGAGCGACCCACGGATCCGCAACCGGTCAGGGACCTCCCACGTCCGGCTCCGGCGTCGGCGCTGAACCGCCGCGACCTCGAAGTCCTCTCCCACCTGGCTCGCGGGAGGTCGACGGCCCAGATCGCGTCGAGCCTCTCGGTGTCGAGCAACACCGCTCGCACCAGGATCCGCCGGGTGCAGAGCAAACTGGACGTCGCAGGTCGGGGCGCGGCCGTGCAGGCAGCTCAGCACCTCGGGGTCCTCGCGATCGTGCCCCGACCGGGTTCCTCTGACTGAACGGGTGACCACCCGAGGTGGGTGTCACACTGGTCGCACCCCCGCCAGGGGGCCGACAGAGGGCCCGCGGGTCCGTGGCGCGGCCGCCTGGCGGGGCCCGCCACCCTCCGGAGCCGGTCGGATGTGTCCCGGCCGGCCCGACGTCGGTTCCGCCTCCCGGAGACCGTCGGTGCCCGCCCCGCCGGCGCACCCGTACGTCCGCCGCCGACCCGTGGACGCTCCGCTCATCCGCACAGGATGAGGCCCGCGAGCGGGGTCCCCGCCAGGCTGCCCCGGGGTGTGTCGGCCATGTCGGGGCACCCCCGCGTCTGTCCACCCGAAGGGCATGCTGTGGCCGCTGATCCCACCGAGACGTCGCTCGGCGTGGTGCCGTCGATCCTCCGTCCGGGGCCTGACTCCGTCCGGGGGCCGGCCGGTCCGCTGCGGCGTCCGGCGGCCCGCCGCAGAGGGGCGCGGGCGATCGCCACGTCCTCCGCCGGCCGCCCCCGCGCCCTCGCCGCTGGGGAACCGTCGGAGTCCGGGGCGCACGTCGACCTGGTCACCGGTCGCCTGACGCTGACCGGGCGGTTGGACGTGCGCACCACTCATCTGCTGTACGACGCCGTCTCGGCGTTGCTCAGAGCGGATCACCCCGGCTGGACGCTCGACGTCGGCGGACTCACCGACGTCGACGATGCCGGGCTGCGCGCGCTCCTGGTCGCGTACCGCCGGGCACTGCGGCACGGCCGTCGGATCACCGTGGTCGGCGCGTCGCCCTCGCTGCAGTACGCGCTGACCTTGCTGCGCCTGGACCGTCATGTGCTGCCGGCGGAGGGCGCACCCGTCCCGGCGGATCCGGGACCTGGCTGATCGCCGAGCTCCGCACCAGCGAGCCCGGCCTCGGTCGGCTTCGGCGGTCGGGAGCCACGCACCGGGAGGACGCCGATGACGTACTCGATCCTCGGCTGGCAGACGACCGACGGCGATCTGGGTGTGGCGTGTGCCTCCAAGTTCCCCGGGGTGGGCAGCCTCGTGCCGTACGGCGAGGCCGAGGTCGGCGTCGTCGCGACGCAGGGATTCGGCAACCCCCGGCACGGCTCCGTCGGGCTGGCGCTGCTCAGGTGTGGCGCCACGCCGCAGCAGGCGGTCGATGTCCTGCTCAACGACGACCCGCAGGCCCACCAGCGGCAGTTCGCCCTCGTCGCCCGGGGCGGCCGCGCCGCGGCCCACACGGGTGCCGACCTCCACGACTGGGACGGCTGGTCCGGGAGCGCAGCAGGCCGCCACTGCGTCGCCCTCGGCAACGGGCTGGCCGGACGCCAGGTCGTCGAGGAGATGGTGCGGACGTTCGAGGGCTCGAACGCCTCGCTCGCCGACCGGTTGACGACGGCCCTGGAGGCCGGCCGGCGGGCCGGCGGTGACATCCGCGGCCAGCAGTCCGCTGCCTTGCTGGTCCTGCGGCGCGACGGTGGCTACGGGGGACTGGACGACCGGCACGTGGTGATCTCCGTCTACGACCACCCGCAGCCGCTGGACGAGCTCACCAGGTGTTACGCGCTGCACCGGCTCGCCTACTTCCCGAGCGACCCGGCGAGGCTGGTCCCGATCGGCCCCGAACTCGCCGTCGAACTGAAGGGCCTCATGGCGGCCCAGGGCTTCTACGGAGGCCAACCGGACGGCACCTGGGACGCGGGCACCCGGAAGCGGTGGGAGCTGTTCCTGGGCAGCGAGAACTACGACAACCGCATCAACGGCGGCGAGCTCCTCGACCTGGACGTGCTCGCCGACCTGCACCTCCGGTACGGCCAGGCCGCCGGGTGACGGCGGGCGCCGCGGACCGTCCGCCACCCGGCGCCGCCGGGCCGACCGGCGTCATCCCGCCCGGACGCACGGGGAGGCTCCATGGCCGTCTCGACCATCGCGATCACCAGCGCGGTGATCTTCCTGTGGGGCGTCCTGTCCGCCCGCCTCCAGCACGCCGACCTCACCGCACCGATCGTCTTCGTCGGTGTTGGTGGACTCTTCGCCGCCGCCGGCCTGGTGGACGCCCGGTCCGCTCCGGAGGCGCTGCAGCCGCTGGTCGAGGTGGCGCTGGTGTGGGTGCTCTTCTCCGACGCCGCCGGCGTCCCGTTCCGTCAGGTTCGTCGTGATGCCGGCCGCTACCTGCGGCTGCTGGCGGTCGGGCTGCCGCTGACCGTGCTCGCCGGATGGGTCCTGGCCGACTCGCTGTTCCCGGACCTCGGCATCTGGCTGGCCCTGCTTGTGGGCGCCGCCCTCGCGCCGACCGACGCCGCGCTGGGACTCCCCGTCGTCACCAACCCCGCCGTGCCCGTACGTGTCCGGCAGCTGATCACCGTCGAGAGCGGGGTGAACGACGGCATCGTCACCCCCGTGGTCCTGTTCGCTCTCGCCGGCGCGACGGCGGTCCAGGGGAACAGCGGCGCGGCCTGGCTGGGAGAGGCGCTGGTCGAGCTGGGCGTCGGCGTGGTCGTGGGCGCCGGTGTCGGTCTGGGTGGCGGCTGGTTGCTGCAGTGGGCGCGTCGGCGGGGGTGGGCCTCCGAGGACGTCGTCGGCGTCGCCGTGCTGGCCCTCGCCCTCGTCGCCTACGCCGGCGCGCTCGTCGTCCACGGCAACGGGTTCGTCGCCGCGTTCTGCGGCGGGCTGGCCTTCGGCGCGGCAGCGGGCCGACGGGGGCCGGCCGAGCTGGTCTTCCTCGAGCAGGCCGGCGGGCTGGTGTCCCTGCTCGTCTGGCTCGCGTTCGGCGCGCTCGCCATCCCGATCGCGGTCGACCACGTCGACCTCTCCATCGTGCTCTACGCGGGCCTGAGCCTCACGGTCGTGCGGATGGTGCCCGTCGCGCTGGCCTGTCTCGGTGCCGGCCTCGACCGCGACACCGTGCTCTTCGTCGGCTGGTTCGGACCCCGGGGGCTCGCCTCCCTGGTCTTCGCGCTGCTCACCCTCGAGGAGCTCGGGGACGCCGCCGACGGGGCCGTCGCGATCATCGGCGTGACCGTGCTCCTCAGCGTCCTCGCGCACGGGCTCACCGCTGCACCGCTGGCATCCCGGTACGAGCGGGCGCTCACCCGCAGGGGCATCGGCGACGGTGAGGGGTTGGCACGACACCGGAGCGGTCCACGCGTGCAGGACCCGGACGATCCGGGCCACGCGTAGGCCCGCACCCGACCAGGGACACGGGCACGCCCCGGAGAGCCTGCTCACCCTCGCCGAGTGACGCGCCGGACGCCGCCAGGTGGTCCATTGGCGCCCTGGTCCGAGTCGTGACGTCGAGAGGGCGTGGGAGCGATGTGCAGGTGGATGGCCTACTTCGGGGACCCGATCCTCGCCCACGACCTGCTCTACCGGCCGCGGCACTCGATCATCGACCAGAGCCTGCACGCCGAGCTCGGGGGCTTCACCACGAACGGGGACGGCTTCGGCATCGGGTGGTACGGCGAGGGTGGCGGTACGACGCCGGCGGTGTTCAAGAGCACCCATCCGGCGTGGAACGACGAGAACCTGCGCGAGGTCGCCGGCCAGATCCGGACGCCGCTGCTGTTCGCGCACGTCCGAGCCTCGAGCGGGACGCCGGTGCAGCGCAGCAACTGCCACCCGTTCCGGTACGGGCGCTGGCTGTGGATGCACAACGGGTCCCTCGCCGGGTTCCAGGAGGTCAAGCACGACCTCGTGATGCAGGTGGACCCGTCGCTGTACCCGGGGATCGAGGGGTCGACCGACACCGAGACCCTGTTCTACCTCGCGCTCACCCACGGACTGACCGACGACCCGCCCGCTGCGGTCGCCCGCGCCGTGGGCCTCGTGGAGGACGTCGGCCGGCGCCACGGGATCGAGCACCCGGTGCACATGACCGTGGCGACGACCGACGGCGAGTCCGTCTGGGTCTTCCGCTACTCCAGCGAGAAGGACACGAGCTCGCTCTACTACTCGACCGAGATCTCCCAGCTGCGCCGGCTGTACCCGGAGCTGGAGGTCCTCGACGGCCTGGGCACGGACACCCGCCTCATCGTCTCCGAGCCGCTGCGGGACCTCCCCGGCGCGTGGAACGAGGTCCCCGAGGGCTCGTGGGGCTTCGTACGGCGAGGGGAGCACGACGTCCAGCCGTTCCGGCCGGCCGTCCCCGCGTGAGTCGACGGCAGGTGACCCTCCCGGACAGCACCGCGACGGGCGAGGTCGAGCGCCTGCGCGCCCGCGTGGCCGAGCTGATGCCGACAGTGCGCCAGGAGCTGTCGGAGCTCGTCGCCATCCCGTCGGTCGCCGACCCGCGCCTGTTCCCGCCCGAGGAGTGCCTGCGCGCGGCGCAGTGGGTGGCCGACCGGTTCGCCGGTGTCGGCTTCGCCGGCGTGCGGCTCGTGGAGACACCCGACGGGAGCAACGCGGTCATCGGGGCACGGCCGTGTGGCGATCCGGACGCCGCGACGGTGCTGCTGTACGCCCACTACGACGTGCAGCCCCCGCTGGACGAGACGGCCTGGCGCACCCCACCGTTCCGCCTCACCGAGGTCGAGGGCCGTTGGTACGGCCGCGGCGCGGCCGACTGCAAGGGCAACGTCGTCGTCCACCTGACCGCCCTGCGGGCACTGGGGAACGACGTCCCGGTCGACCTCGTCCTGGTCGTCGAGGGATCCGAGGAGCAGGGCACCGGGGGACTCGAGGCGTTCGTCCCCGGCCATGCCGACCTCCTCCGGGCGGACGCCATCGTCGTGGCCGACACCGGCAACGCCGCCGTGGGGCACCCCGCGGTCACCGTCAGCCTGCGGGGCACGGTCGACGTCGTCGTCACGGTGGAGGCCCTGGCCACGGAGCGGCACTCCGGCATCTTCGGTGGCGCCGCACCCGACGCCCTGGCGGCGCTCGTCGCCATGCTGGCGACGCTGCGGGACGAGAGAGGCAACACCACCGTGCACGGCCTGCCCGGCACGGGCGTCTGGACCGGTGCGCCCTACCCGGCCGAGAGGTTCCGACGCGAGGCCGGCGTCCTGGACGGCGTCTCGCTGGTGGGCGACGGAACGGTCGCCGACATGCTGTGGACGCGGCCGGCGATCACCATCGTCGGCATCGACTGCCCTCCTGTCGTCGGGTCGGCCGCGGCCATCGTGCCCCGGGCCAGCGCGCGGCTGAACCTGCGCATCCCCCCGGGGGTCGCTCCCGAGCAGGCGGGGACCGCCCTCGTCGACCACCTGCACGAGGTCGCGCCCTGGCAGGTCCGGGTGACGGCGGAGGTCCAGGCCTCCGGCCCGCCCTTCCGAGCGAGCACGGACGGACCCGCGCACCGGGCGATGGCCGCCGCCATGCAGGCCGTGTACGGCAGGCCGGTCGTCGAGCTGGGTCAGGGCGGGTCGATCCCGCTCTGCAGCGTCCTCGCGGACACCTACCCCGGAGCGGACATCGTGCTGATCGGGGTGGAGGAGCCGTCGGCCTCCATCCACGCGCCGAACGAGAGCGTGGCCCCGGAGGAGATCGCCGACCTGGCGCTCACGGAGGCCGTCTTCCTGCGGCGGTACGCCGCTGCCCGCCGCTGAGCCGATCCGCAGGAGGGTCCGGACGTCACGTCCCGACCGTCGAGCCCTCGTCGGCCGGCACGCACCTGGTCGGCGCCGCGCGCGGGAGGCCGAGGTCGTCCATGGCCCGCTCGTAGCAGTCGTGGAGGACGTGCAGACGGTGGATGAGCTCTCGCACGTACTCCGGCGACGTGGGCAGCAGGGACGGCTCGGCCATGAGCTCCCAGAACGCCCAGGACAGTTCTCCGCTGCGCCCGGACCAGGCCCTCGTGGCCAGTGAGGACGACGGTCCGATCGTCGCCACGAACCGGCGCGTCGCCTCGCGGCGCAACCGTGCGGTCCGCTCCCGGTACGGATCCACCACCTCGCGGCGGTACCGGCGCGCGGCGCGCCGGTACCCCGTCGGGCCCGGCGGCGGGGGGACGACCGCGAGGCCGATGGCCCGCCCGAGGAGCGGCACGAGGAGGTGGCGGTCGACGTCCGACAGCAGGTCGTTGGAGACGCGGAGGACGTCGGCCAGCTGACCGTCCACGCAGCGGGGCTGGTCGGTGAAGGGCTCGCCGGCCAGCAGCGCCGTGTACTCCATGAAACACGCGCCCCGGGACGGGTTCCGGTGCTTGCCCCGGTTGAGCACGGGCATCGCGTCCGGCACCGGCGTCGCCACGATCTCGTCGGGTGCAGACTCGGACATGGTCTCAGCTCCTGTTCACCGAGTACTACGGAGGCGGCGGCTGAGTTCCTCGCCCGTGGTGGACGAGGACGGGCCGCCAGGTCGGAGGGTCACCGCGGTCGGGTGCGGCGGCCGCGGGGCTCCGCCGCCAGGCCGACCCCCACCGGGGGGAACCGGCGCGCGGCGGCGTGGCGGTACTCGAGCAACGCGTTCAGGTGCTCCTCGGCCCGTGTCAGGAGGTCGAGGTTCTGGCGGTTGCCCGCCCGCGCTGCCGCGGCCCGGGCCGAGCGGAGATCGGTGAAGGCTTCCAGGATGAGCCGGTCGAGGAGGGCGAAACCCTCCAGGGGCGGCGCGGGCGCTGTCATGGCGGGACTCCCGCTGGTGGTCGTGTCGTGTCGCTTTCCGGGGATCGGAGCGGCCGCTTCGGATGCCGCTCGGAGAGTCCAGCGTGACGCCACCCCAGGCAGGCGGCATCGTCCTCGGCAGACGACACGGGGCCCTCACGCTCCCGCGATCCGATCGCCCGGCGCGGCGGGGGCCGTGCCGCTCATCCGGCTCGGCTGATGCCCGCGTCGGACCGGCTCTCCCGGCTCGCCGCCGTCCTCCCCGTCACGACGAGCCGGTGCCGGCCGGCCGGGGCGGCGCCATGCGGAGCCTCGTCCCCCGGTCGTCGCGGTGCCGGACGGGCCCGCGAGGAGGGTCCTGGCCCACCGGCGGTCCGGGTCCTGCCCGATGAGGACCGCGTGCAGGAACAGGGTCAGCGGGACCGCGAGGATCGCGCCCATCGGACCCAGGACCGCCGTCCACACGATGACGGACAGGAACGACAGCGTGACCGAGAGGTTGACGGCGCTCCCGACCACCACAGGTTGGAGGACCGACTGCAGGAGGAAGTTGACGACGGTGTAGATGACGATCACGAGGACGGCGAGTCCGGGGCCCCCGACCAGCAGCGCCAGCAGCGCGGGCGGCACCAGCCCGAGGAAGAAGCCGATGTTGGGGACGTAGTTGGTCAGGAACGACAGCAGGCCCCACACGAGGGGCAACGGGATCCCGAGGACGATCAGCGCCAGGGTGTCCACCACGGCAACGAGGAGGCCGAAGACCGTCGTCACGACCACGTAGCGACGGGTGTACCGCGCGAAGTCCCCGAGTGCCGCGCGAAGACGCGTGGTCCCTGGGACCGCCGCCAGGCGCTCCGGCAGCCCGGCCGCCTCGACGGTCATGAACAGCGCCGTCGCCAGCAGCAGGAACAGGGCGCCGACCGAGCCGGCGATGCCCGCGAGGAGGTCCCCGACGACCGCGAGGACCGACTGCAGCTCCACCGACGGCAGCATGTCCGCCACCTGCTCGGGGCCGACCCCCGCCCCGACGAGCAGGGAGCGGACGCCGTCCACCAGCGCCCGCCACTCGGCGGAGTACTGGGGCAGCACGGTCGCGAACTGGCCGATGGAGACAGCGAGGGCGACGGCGAAGGCGATCAACCCGCCGTCGACGACCACGACGGCGACCGCGACCGCGACCCCCCTCCGGATCCCTCGGCGCACCAGCGCACCGATGAGCGGGTGGACGACGACGGCCAGGACGAACGCGAGGACGACCGGACCGAGGATCGCGGAGGCGGCGTGGAGACCCCACAACGCGATGGCGGTGCCCGCGACACCCAGCACCACGGTGAGCCAGAGGGGGAGGGGACCGCGGACCTCCGGCTCAGCTCCCTCGGCCTCGGCCTCGTTCCGCGCCGGTCCGTGTCCGTCAGTCATAGATGACCGAGGAACGCACCACCAGGTCCTGGACCGAGCGGTTCTCCTTGCTCAGCAGCACCCAGAGCAGGCCCGGGAGGAACACCGTGCAGAGGACCGCTCGTGCGCACGCGCGGCCCCAACCCAGCCTCCCACCCTCGTCGTCCGCCACGCGGAGCCCGAGCAGCCGGTCACCGTAGGTAGAGCCCACCACCGCCCACGTGACGGCGAAGTAGACCGCCAGCACCCCCAGTCCCACCATGATGAGGAGCGAGAGCGACGGGGCGGGGAACCGGAAGCTCGTCGGCGACAGGAGGAAACGGGACGCCGCGAAGACGGCGTAGCCACCGGCCAGGACGAGCAGCACCACCGCGGCGTCGACGACGTTCGCCAGGCAGCGCGTGACCACGCCGGCGCGGCGCCCGCGGACCGATGCCCGGACCGCGTCCACGCCGCCCGCCGGGTGCGGGCCGTCGTGCCACGGGTAGGAGGAGCGCTCCGCTGCGCGGGTCACGGTGCACCCCCTGGAGTGCCGTCCTCAGCGGGCCTGGTCGCGGTGCGCCGGCCGCTGCGGTGCAGCAGTCGGTCCACGACCCGCTCGACGGCCCGGTCGGCGTCCACGCCCTGGTCGCGAACGCCGCGCACCACCTCGCCCGTGACCGAGCCCGTCGAGGCTCGCAGCAGACCCGGCAGGTCGATCTCCTCGACGATGTAGTGGGCGAGGCCGACGACGTCGGTGCGAGCGATGACCCGGTCGATGTCGACCCGGTCCACCGCACCGTCGAGGTCGACGCGGGCCACCGCACGGTCGAGGTCGACCCGGGCCACGACCTCGTCGAGGTCCACCCGGTCGATCACCCGGGCGACGTCGACCTTGTCGACCAGCGCGTCCAGGTCCACCCGGGCCACCGCCCGGTCGAGGTCGACCCGGGCCACGACCTCGTCGAGGTCGACCCGGTCGATCACCCGGGCGACGTCGACCTTGTCGACCAGCGCGTCCAGGTCCACCCGGGCCACCGCCCGGTCGAGGTCGACCCGGGCCACGACCTCGTCGAGGTCGACCCGGTCGATCACCCGGGCGACGTCGACCTTGTCGACCAGCGCGTCCAGGTCCACCCGGGCCACCGCCTGGTCCAGGTCGACCCGGGCCACGGCACGGTCGAGGTCGACCCGGGCCACGACCTCGTCGAGGTCGACCCGGTCGATCACCCGGGCGACGTCGACCCTGTCGACCAGCGCGTCCAGGTCCACCCGGGCCACCGCCCGGTCGAGGTCGACCCGGGCCACGACCTCGTCGAGGTCGACCCGGTCGATCACCCGGGCGACGTCGACCCTGTCGACCAGCGCGTCCAGGTCGACCCGTTGCAGCACAGCGTCGAGGTCGACCCGCGCCACGATCCCGTCCACGTCCAGCAACGCGGCCAGCCGGTCCAGGTCGACGAACTCGCGGACGAGGCTCGGGACGTCGACCCGGGCGAGCACCGCCCGGGCCACGTCGGGGACCAGCTCGTCCGCCGCCGCGGTGACGGCCCGCACCGCGGCAGCCGCTGGATGCGCCAGCACGTGAGCCACCGGTCCGTGCAACGCCCGGCGGACCGGGTCCTGCCGGATGAACGGCAGGCGAGGGAGGAGGCTGCGACGCGTGTGGACGGCGGCCGCCTCCGCGGCCCACCGCGCGAGTGCGGCCGCGACCGCCAGGACCGCGTAGGCGCCGTTCACCGCGTCGTCCACCGCGCTGCCGGCGGCCGGCAGCGCGGGGCCACGCGGGGGACCCGGCGGGCCGGCTCGTCGGGTCCCACCCGGGGGTGGGTGCACACGATTCACGGCCACTGTGGACCGCCGTCCGCTGCCCCACTCATGCGGCCTCCTGGTCCGTCGGAGCCGTCAGCATCGTGAAGCGGAGGCGAGGCTCCCTCATCCGGTATGGGTGAGATGGTCACCGGGGTGGTCGGGCCATGCTCGCGGATGGGCCGACGTGGCCCCGGCGGAGCAGATCCGCGCCGTGACGAATCGACCCCGACCGCGTGACGTCCGACCCCGACCGCAGCGATCGCCGTTCGCGACGCTGGTGGTCAGCAGTCCGAGGCACGAGCTGGCCGCGGACGGAACGGGACGGACGCGATTCCTGAGCAGCTCGGGGGGTGCGTGTGACGAGGCTGTCGACCGCGGGAGCTCCCGACCCGATGGCAGAGCCGGCTGGGCCGGCCGAACAGCAGGGCCTGGCGCTGCTGGCGTCGAAGCTCGCGCCGCCCGAGCCGGCCCACGCGACCGTGCTCCGCCGGCGCCTGCTGGACCTGCTGACACGGGAGGTGCAGCGGTCCCCGCTCACCCTCATCAGCGGTCCCGCGGGTTCGGGCAAGACCGTCCTCGCGTCCTCGTGGCGTCAGAGCCAGGGGGCCGGACGGCCGATCGCATGGGTGGCGCTGGACGAGTACGACGACGACCCGGCCACGTTCTGGAGCTACGTGGTCGAGGCCCTGGCCCGCGGCGGCGTGCGGTTGACCGAGGTCGCTGCGCTGATCCCGGGGAAGCCGCCGGCCGCCTCCTTGATCCCGCGCCTGGTGGCGGACATCGCCGCGTGCCCCCGCCCGATCGTGCTGGTCCTCGACGACGGCGACCACATCACCGACCGGTCCATCGCCGCCGGCCTCGACCTGCTCCTGCAACGCGCGGGCAGCCGGCTCCGGCTGGTGGTGTGCACGCGGGCCGACCCGCTGCTCCCTCTGCACCGGTACCGGCTCGCCGGCACGCTGTCGGAGATCCGCAGTGACCAGCTGAGCTTCACTCCGGAGGAGACCCGCACCCTGCTCGCCGCGATGGGCGTCTCGGTGACGGCGGAGGTCGCGCGGGACCTGTGTGCGGAGGCGGAGGGCTGGGCGGTCGGCCTCCGGCTCGCCGCTGCCCCCCTCAAGCAGGGCGTGCCACCCGAGCGGTTGGTCACGTCGCTGGCGCACGACGACGGCAGCGTGGCGCAGTACCTGTTCGCGGAGGTCCTGGAGGGTCAAGCGGCCAGCGTCCGGCGTGTCCTGCTCCGCACGAGCGTGACCCCGGAGCTGTGGCCCGACCTGGTGGATCAGCTCACTGGCCGCCGCAACACCCGGCGCGTTCTCGCGGGGCTGGCGCGGGCGAACGCCTTCGTCGAGGAGTCCCCGGGTTCCCCCGGCGGCTTCCGCGTGCACCCCTTGTTCCGGGAGATGCTGCAGGCCCAGCTCGCCTACGAGCACCCGGGAGAGCTCGCCGGGCTGCACCGGACGTGTGCCGCGTGGTACGCGGCGGCCGGCCGGACGCAGGGGGCGGTGGGACACGCCGTCGCCGCGGAGGACTGGGGCTTCGCCACTCGCCTGCTCATCGACGACCTCCTCGTCCCGCGCCTGCTGGCGCACGGCACGGACACGGCCATGCGCGGGCTGCAGTCGCTCCCGCCCGGTCTGCGCGGCGCCGAAGCCGCGGTCATCCGGGTGGTCGCCGCCCTCGCCGGAGGCGACCACCCGGCACCGTCCGACCTCGCCGTGTCGATGGGCGCGCAGGACGACGGCAACCGGCTGCCGCTGCGCATCTCGGCCACCCTCGCCTGCCTGGCCGCCGGTGCAGGGACGGACAGTGCGGGGACGGACGGCGCAGGGACGGACGGCGCGTCCACGGCGTTCCTCACCCGTCTCGACGCCGCTGCCGCCCTGGTCGCCGAGCTCCCGGACCACCAGCAACGGGCGCGCAACGAGGCCATGGCGGTGCTGAGCCACCTGCGCTCGCTCGCCGTCCTCGGGACCAATGCCCCCACCCGCCAGCTGCTGCCCGTGCTGCGTGCGGCGGCGGCCGCGGCGCACACTGCCGGCGCGCGCCGGCTCCGGTGCCGTGCGGTCGGCAACCTCGCGCTCCTCGAGGCGCTCGAGGGGCACCTCACCCGGGCCGCCCGGCTCGCCCTGGAGGCAGAGGCGCTCGCCGCCGAGGAGGGCGCGGACGAGTCCGCGCTCGACCCGGCCGCCGCGACGGCGCTGGCCTGGGTCCACCTCCGCCGCTACGCGCTGGTCGAGGCGCGGGAGTGGCTGGGACGGGCCCGGGCGCGGGAACGGGCCGCCCACCCCGATGCGATCGGGCACGGCGCGCTGCAAGCCGTGCTGCAGGGTCAGCACTTCCGGCTGCGGCACGAGTACGAGCTGGCGGAGCAGGTGCTGCGTCCCCACCTGGAGGGTCCGCCCCTGCCGCGCTGGGTCGCGGAGCAGGTGGTCACCGAGGTGGTGCGGCTGGCGATGGCACGCGGGCACGTGCAGGACGGACTGGCCATGCTGCGGGACCGGGGCCGCGACGAGCCGTGGAGCCGGCGCCTGCAGGCGTCGGTGAGCCTCGCCGCCGGGACGTCAGCGATCGACGTGCCGCTCGGCGAGCAGCCCGGAGGGTCGGCCGCGGAGATGGTGGAGTCGACGGTGGTCCGGGCTTGCCAGCTCCTGGAGCGCGGTCTCGTGACCGCCGCGGCCGAGGAGCTCGCGGTGGCACTCGAACGTGCCCGCCCCGAGCTCCTCCGCTGGCCGTTCGTCGACACGCCGCCCCAGGCGCGCCGCCTGCTGCGCACCCACCCCCGGCTGCAGGCGCCCGGCGCGTGGCTCAACCCGTCGAGCGGGGCGCAGCCGGTCGGTGCCGGCGAGAGGGCCGCGGCGCCGGCGGCGTCCGAGGTGGTGCAGGAGCTGAGCGAGCGCGAGTTGGAGGTCCTCCGCCATCTGGCGGAGATGCTCTCCACCGCCGAGATCGCGGCCACGATGTTCGTCTCGGTGAACACGGTGCGCACACACATCCGCAGCATCCTGCGCAAGCTCGCCGTGAGCCGGCGCAACCAGGCGGTCCGGAAGGCGCGCGAGCACGGCCTCCTCTGAGGGGCGCCGCCGGCCTCGTGCGCTGCGGATGAGGCCCGGCTCCGTCCCACCCGGGAGCGTCGCGAGCGGAACGACCAACAGGAGAGGTCCCGGCCGAGGACCCACCTCAGGCAGAGGCCTCACGTCGGTGCACATGGCATGGAGGGCAGACGTCATGGAGGGGCGGTAGTGATGGAGGCGGCTTCCACCCGATACGAGGTCCGTGTGGGAACGCTCGTGAGCAATGCGGCGTGCGCCACCTTCCGGGTCCCCGTGACATCGACCGCGGTGCCGCGCCAGACGCTGTACCGGTTCCGTGTCCCCGCCGACCGTGACCTCTCCCACGTGCTCGACCGGCTGATCGAGGGCGACGTGGAGGTCCTGGAGATCCGCCGGTGCCCCGAACCACCACGCCGGGGCCGGGGTCCGGCGCCGATCCCGGAGGGGGAGTGCCACCAGCACACCGGAGACTCCACCCCGGCCGAGGACGGCGTCGTCGTCCCCTTCCGGGCGGAGACCGAGCACGGCCGGTCGGCGGACGACACCACGCCGGGGGCCGGTGCTCGTCCCGAGGACGGGGGCCCGGCCCCCCAGGGACTGCTCAGCCCGATGAGCCGATCCGCCGGAGGTGCAGGAGGTGGCCGACCACGGCACCTCCGAGCAGCACGACGCTGAACCAGGTCAGCCAGGACATCAGCACGAAGACGACGCCGATGGGCCCGTACCGCTCGGCGTTGAAGACGACCGCGCGCGACAGGTAGACGCTCGTCGCCACGCTGACCGCGGCCAGGCCGCCGGCGGTCACGAGCGCGCCCGGCAGCAGCGCTGCCCAGCCCACGCGCCCGGCGAGCAGGAACCGCTGCATCCACCAGACCCACAGGACGACGAGCGGTGAGCACAGCACGGCGGTCAGGAGCGCGCCCGCGACCCCGCCGGCGAGGCTGCCCACGGCCGCCACCGTGGCCAGGACCGCCAGGAGCGAGCCCAGCCACACCAGCGGTCGCCACAGGTGTCGCCAGCCCAGGTCGGGCAGCTCCCAGACGGCTGCGTAGAACCGCTGCAGTTCGGCCGGCCAGGCGTAGGCGGCGAGCACTGTGACGACGGTGCCCAAGGCCGAGGTCGCCGTGCGGACGGTGTCGTCGGTGGCGAAGAGCTCCCGGACGGACGCCCTGGCCTCCGCGGACAGCGCCATGTGGTGGGCCATCCGGTCGGCGAGACCGTGGTCGCTGCCGAGCGGCAGCACAGTGGCCAAGGTGATCATCGCCGGGACGAAGAGGACCATGCCCAGCGCGCTGAAGACGAGGGCGTGGTGACTCGTCCGGAGATCGCGCATCCGGACCCGCACGGAGCCGACGGTCCCGGACCGCGCGCGCTCGGCCGCGGCCGCCGCCCGCTGCCGGCCTCGCTGCGCGACGCCGGTCGCGCGCGCCCGGGCCCGGGTCAGGCGCGGTCGCGCCTCCGCTGAGGCGTCATCACCTGCTCGCGAGTCGGAACCGGCCGACGGCATGCGCAGACCTCCGTCCTCGCGCGCGGGGACGTCGTTACCGATCGAGCAGTCCCGGGCCGCGGGGGCAGCCCACACCGCAGGACGTCGCGGCGGATCCTCCCGCCTGGGGGAGAGTTCGGTCCCGCCGTCGTCCTCGGTCTCATGCGGGGCGGACGATGCGGGGTGGCCGCCCGGGTCCCCACGCTGTCGACGCACACCATCAGGACCTCGCCCGACCGTCTCCAGATCAGGGGCGGCCGGAGCCAGGCTCGGACCTCGGAGGGCAGGCAGATGACGGACACCTCGCATCGCAGATCCACGGAGACCGCCGTCCCCTACGGCGAACCGACGTCGGGTTGGGCCGGCTGGGTGGTCTTCGGTGGCGTCATGTTGATCATGCTGGGCGCCTTCCAGATCATCGAAGGGCTCGTGGCCCTGTTCGACGACGGCTTCTACGCGGTCACATCAGCGGGCCTCATCGTCGACGTGGACTACAACACCTGGGGCTGGATCCACACGACGATCGGCATCGTCGGGGTCCTCACCGGGCTGGGACTCCTCGCGGGGAACATGGTGGCCCGCGTGGTGGGCGTCGTGATCGCCTGCCTGAGCGCGCTGGTGAACATGACGTTCATCTCGGCCTACCCGTTGTGGTCGGCCATCATGATCACCATCGATGTGATCGTGATCTACGCGATCGTGGTCCACGGGCGGGACGTCAGGCGGTGACCCAGACCGCTGCCACCTCCTCATGGACCGGTCGTCCCCGGTGATCGGCGGTCGACGACGAGCGACACCCGCCCGGGCCGTGCACGGCAGTGCAGGTGTCGTCGTGTGCGCCCGGGCCGCCGCGGTGGCCTCGGTGGAAGCCGGATCGTCCGCCGCGGGTGACGTGCGCCGTCCGCAGGTTCCAGAACGGTGGGCGGCGTCCGCTCCCGTTCCTCGTCAGCTGGGGGAGACATGACCGTAGACCTCGAACAGCAGCCCTCCGACCTCGACCAGATGGGCCCGATCGACTACATCGTGGTGGCGTTCCCGACCGACCGCATGACGGGTGAGGCCTTTCCCCTGCTGGTCGACCTGGTCGACCGGGGGATCATCCGCATCCTCGACCTCGTGTTCCTGCGCAAGGACCACGACGGCGTCGTCACGACGCTCACCCAGGTCGACCTGGACCAGATGAAGGTCCTGGAGGCGGCGCTGTTCGACGGCGCGGCGTCGGGTCTTCTCGGGCCCGACGACGTCGCCGAGGCCGCTGCGGCGCTCGACCCCGGCACGGCGGCCGGCGTGCTCATCTACGAGAACGTCTGGGCGACCCCGTTCGCCGCCGCGCTCCGCCGCTCCGGCGGTCAGCTCGTGGCCTCGGGTCACATCCCGGTGCAGGCACTCGTCGCGGCCCTCGACGCCGTCGAGGCCGAGGAGTCGGTGGGCTCGGTGCCCGCCTCTCCGCCGGGGGCACCGGTCGGCTGACGCCGGCCACGGCACGGGCACTCCCCGCCCCTCCTCCGGATCGGACCGGGCGCCGTCCGGCTCGCCCTGTGTGCTGGGGCCGGCCGGGCGGTGCCCGTGGAGCCATGCGGCATCGGCCGAGAGCAGATCTCCCGGCCGCGTGGAACGGGGCGCCCTCAGCAGGTGCGCTCCACGCGCGGTCCGGACGTCGACCCGACGAGCTCGGTCAAGGTCGGTTCCCCACCGCTGCTCGGACCGCGCATCCCCGATGGTGGTGGCCGGCGCGCGCACCGGCTGCGGCGCCGGGAGCGCCAGCCACGACCGGGCCACCGAAGTCGGCGACGGCTACGACCACTCCCTGATCGATGACCACTCTGCGGTGAAACGGGGCCGCCTGCGGGCTGCCGGTGGCCACGGCCGGGTCCATCCCACGGTGCTGACCTACTGGCGACGCCGGCTGGCCGCCTCGAGGCGGCCGCAGCGGATCCTCGACGCGGTCCGGGAGGTCGTGGCCCCCACCGGTGACCTGTCGGTGCGAACGCGGCGGGCGCTGGACCTCACGGTGCTGGAGGACGCGATGGCCACCCAGGACTCCGTCACCCAGCTGACGCGGCGATCCGCCGGGTCGGTCGCAACCCGGCGGCGCCGAGCTGGTCGCGACCGCGGCGGGCACCGCCGCGGGGCACGACTACTTCTCACCGGCAAGCCGCGGATCGCCTGGGACGAGGCCGCCCGGGCGGCCCTGGTCGACGGGCAGGACGTCGAGTACGTGCCCGACCCGGAGGATGGACGAACGCAGCATCGCCTGGCTCACCCGCGGCCACCGGCGAGTCCTACCGTGGAGTGGCAGACAACGACGCCTGGCTGCACCCGCGGGTCGCTGCGCCCGACCTTCGCAGACTGCTCATCCCCGGCCTGACAGGCACCGACGGACGCTGGGCGCTGAACACGTGACTCACGCCACCCGCCGCACCACCGTGAGCCGCGGGCAGGGCGACCTCTCTGTCGCACCCCTGGCTGCTGACCGCACTGCAGCGAAGACTGCCACGAGGCGCCCTGCCCCTCATCCCGCAGGCTCCTAGAGGAGCCGGGAGTTCCAGTCCGGCTCGACCGCGGCCCACTCGTCCTCCCACGCGCGCTCCCGGCGGTTGTCCAGGGCGATCGTGAGGAAGACGTGGAGGGTCCAGGTCGCCAGGGGGACGCCGATCAGCGGCAACAGACCCATCGCGGTCGCCGACACCGAGATGCTCGCCTGGTCGAGCGGTGCCGAGGTGAGGCGCCCCTCCCCGTCGACCCACACCGGCACCGCCGTGCCGACCGGCGTGCGGGGCTCCACCAGCACGACGCCCTCCCGGGAGATCCCACCGGGCGCTGACCATGCGGCCCGTACCGGGACCACCGATGGCGAGGGGTCGTCGGTCGAGGGGACACCGTAGGCGTCACCCCCGGGCCGCAACGGTCCCGGAGCGTCCACCAGCACGACGGCGTGGGTGCGAGAGCGCTCCGCGGCCTGGGCGGCCGCGGCCGCCTGGAGGTGCGCCGTCGTCGCGGTCGACGCGACCACGGCCAGCAGCGGGGCGACGAGGAACGACAGGACGACGGCGAGCCGGCCGATCACCTCGATCCGGTCCGAGCGGCGCTTGAGCGGCCCGGAGCCGAGCGTCAACCGGCGCAGCGACCGGCGGAAGAGGGTGTCCCGTGGTGCGGTCATCCTGCGGCCCTCCGTCCGCGGCTGGATCATGGGCCAGGGTGGTGGGCCCCGGGCTCAGACGAGGACGCGCCGCTTGAGCTGCTGGAACTCCTCCTCGCTGATGGCGCCCTTGTCGAGCAGCTCCTTCGCGCGGGCGATCTCGTCGACACCGTGGAAGCCAGGGGCAGCCACCGACCGGATGTAGGCGTCCGTCTGCTGCTTCGCCTGCTGGACCTGCCGGACGTCGCGGTCGCCCATGGAGCGTCCCTGCGAAACGAGGTACGTGAGCGAGCCGATCAACGGCACCACGAGGACGAAGACGATCCAGCCGGCCTTGGCCCAGCCGGAGAGGTCGTGTCGTCGGAACAGGTCTCCGAAGACCGTGATGATCAGCCAGAAGTAGACCATCAACGCGAAGAAGAGGACGAACGTCCACATCAGGTCGACGAGCGGGTAGTCGTCAGCGGCCGTGGTCATGGTCTACCTCCGTGAGAGATGCGTCCTGCTCAGGATGAGGACCAGCCGGCCGGCGACCATCGTCCCGCCTGGATGACTGGGTCCCGCCGCAGCGCCCGGCCGGCGGTGATGCCGACGGCGCGGGGCCGGACGCCCGGTCCGGACCGGAGGTGGGACGACCACCTGCCGCCGACCGGTGGCCGACGCCCGTCGAGCGACCAGAGGCTCGCCTCATCCGGGCTGGAGGAGGCCGCCGACGCCGGGGTGGACGAGGCTCCGCCCATCGAATCGGACCCGCCTACCGTCCCGGGGCCGGACGTCCCGGCGGTTCGGCCGGCGGAGCGGCTTCGGGGCAGGGCCCTGCGGAATGGTGCCCGCACCGATCACGAGCCCGCACCGATCACTAGGGAGCGCGCAGAATGGGACGTCAGGTGTACGAGCTTCGGGTGCGTGGACCAGTCTCGGCCGAACTGCTCGAGGAGATCGGCGCGGAGGACTTCGGCGAGGAACCGCCACTGACCATCCTGCGGACGGAACCGACCGACCAACCGGGGCTGCACGGCATGTTGCAACGGCTGCGCAGCCTGGGACTGGACCTGTTGGAGGTCCGCACCGCGGGACCGGAGCCGTCCGACACCGGCTCCCCGTGAGCGACGGTGTCCCCCGTCCTGGCGGCGTCCGGGGTGACCGTGCTCATCGGGTCTGCCGCGTCCGTGCTGCTGACCCTCGCCGTCCTGACGGTGTGGGGGAGGGTCCGCTACGCCCGCCGCCTGCCGTCCTTCCCCTGTCGCGTCGGACCGCCGGCCGCCGGCTGGCGCCGGGACCGCGCGCGGTGGCGCCTGCGGCGCACACGGGCCACCTGGGTCGGCGACGTGCTGCTGATCCGGGCCGGCGCGCTGCGGCTGTGGCTGGACCCGCTCCCTGTCGGCGTTGCCGGGGACGTGACCGTCCGGGCCCTCGAGCCGGGAGAGGTCCGTGGCCTGGGGGCGCACCCGGTCGCCCTGCGGTTCACCCTGAGGGACGCCGGTGAGCTGGAGATCGCCGTCGGCGCCGACAGTGCCGACCGCCTCGTCGGCCCCTTCCTGACGGCCGCCCTGTCCAGGCTGCCCGACGCGCCGCGGGAACGCGGCGACTGAGCACCTCGTCACCCCGTCGGGGTGATGAGCCGACGGGACGCTGTGGCCACGATCTGCCACAGCTCCCTCTTCCGAGGAGGAACGATGCCCCTGCTCGACCTGTTCTGGACCTCGTTGATCATCTTCAGCTGGGTCCTGTGGTTCATGCTGCTGTTCCGCGTCTACGGGGACCTGTTCACGCGTCGCGACATCGGCGGCTGGTCGAAGGCCGGCTGGGTCGTCCTCACCCTCGTCCTGCCCTTCCTCGGGGTGTTCATCTACCTGATCGGACAGGGCCGGGGGATGGTCGAGCGGTCCGCGAGCGCGATCGAGCAGCAGCGGGCCGCGACCGATGCCTACGTCCGGTCCGTGGCGGCCGGCGCGGAGGCCGAGCAGCTCGCGAAGGCCCGCGGACTGCTGGAGAGCGGTGCCATCACGCCCGAGGAGTACCGCCACATGGTGCCGGCGGGACGCGCCTGACCTCCGGCCGGACGGCCCGCGACGCGGCGTCCGGCCGGCCCGAACCCGTCCGTCGTCTCTGGAGGACAGGTCATGTCCCAGGCCTCACGCGGCTCACCGGCCACGGCGCGGAGGCCGTCGCCGGCGTGGCAGGACCGTGGGTACTTCGGCGCAGGCGTGATGGCGGTACTGGGCATGGTCTGGGCACTGCTGGGAGTGGTCGCCCTGCTGGGCGACGAGTACTTCACCTACCGGACCAACGAGCTGTTCGTCATCCAGGGGTACGCCCCATGGGGGTGGGCGCACCTGCTGGGCGGGCTGCTCGCGCTCGCCGCCGGTGCCGGGATCCTGTGGGGCGGCCACCGGTGGGCCCGGCGGACGGCCATCGTCGTCGCGGGCGTCAGCGCGGTCGTGAACCTCGGCTTCCTGGGTGCCTCGCCCGTGTGGTCGACGATCATGATCGCGCTGGCCGTCGTGGCCCTCTACGCGCTGACGGTCCACGGCTGGGAGCTGGACGAGCGCTGAGGGGCCCCGCCCCGCGGCCTGCGTCCCGAGAACCCGCTCTCTGAGCCGGCGCCGGGGCGAGAGGGTTCGCCTCACCCGGTGCGCTACTCCGGGAGGCCCGACTCGGTGAGCGCAGCCGCCCCCAGCACCCCGCGCACGATGGCGCCGGCCGCCGCGGTCACCCGGGCACTGCCGACGACGGGGGCGATCGCGACCAGGACGGCCTGCGCCTTCTCGACGGTCAGCCCGGCCTCCTCGGCGACGCCGAGGGTGATCAGGTAGGAGACCGGTGGGGCGTCCATGGCCACGAGGGCGGCCAGCCGGACGAGCAGGTAGGTCTCGTCGTCGAGCCCCGAGCGCTCCAGCGCGTCCAGGTTCATCGCCAGGAGCGTCTCGAGGACCGGGGCCTCGCCTTGCGCGATGCGGCCGAGTGCGTTGTCCGGGGTGGTCTGTGTCATGGCTCCTCCTGAGCGGGCGGGGGCTTACGGTGCCCAGCCTCGGGAGAGGCCGCGCCGTCGGTCCTCATCCCGTGCGGACGACGCCGCGATGGGCAGCGGGGGCCGGGTCCGTCGAGCGCCGCATCGCGGGTGACCGTGGCGTCGACGAGGGCCACGTGCGTGCACGCCTGCGGGGAGTCGCCGCTCTGCTGGCCGAGGGAGATCGCCCGGCCGCCCGCCGGCCGTGCGCCGACCCCTCGTGGTCATCATCCCCGATGGGTGATGAGCGGCGCGCCCCCCGGGACCAGCCTCATCCCTGTCGACCGGGCGCCCCGCCCGCCTGCTGCGGGAAGGAAGAGCCGATGCGCCGCTTCGTCACCGGCCTGCTGATCCTGGTGAGCGCTCTCACGCTGCTCCTGGCCAGCGTGTCGCTCTGGACGCGCCAGAACGTCGTCGACACCGAGACGTTCGTGACCAACGTCGAGACCATGGTCGACCTGCCAGAGGTCGAGACCCGCATCACCGAGCGCGTGACCGAGACCGTGATGGCCCAGCCGCAGGTGCAGGACGCCATCGACGAGGCCGTGACGGTGCTGCCGGAGCGGCTGCAGCAGTTCCGGCCGACCGTGGAGAACGGCATCCGGTCACTGATCTCGGCGGGCGTGCAGCGGCTGCTGTCCAACGACCCGTTCCGGCCGCTCACGACCGCCGCGATGACCTCCGCCCACGACCAGCTCGTCGGCGGGGAGCCGGTGCAGTTCACCCTCGGGCAGGCGAAGGACCTGGTGCCCGCCGCGGCCCAGGACGGCATCGCCGGCCAGGTGCTGGACCTGCTGCCGGACGACGTGGGCGTGACGATCGTGACCCCGGCCGACGCGCCGCAGCTGTACACGGCGATCGACCTGCTGAGGTCGGTGTGGTGGTGGCTCGGGCTGATCGCCCTGGGCACGCTCGCCGGCGCCCTCGGCATCTCCCGCCGGCGTCGCCGCACCCTGCGCGCGTGGGCGGTGACCGCCACGGTGCTCACCCTGCTGGTGCTCGCCGCCCTCCGGGTGACCCGAGGGCTGCTCCTCCCGCAGGTGCGCCCGCAGAACCGGGACGCCGTCGGCGCGATCTACGACGTCGTGGCCGGCAGCCTGCGCTCCTGGACGCTGTGGCTGCTGGCCGCCGTGCTCCTGGTGCTCGTGCTGACCCTGGTGTGGGGCCGGCTCGGCGTCGTGGCCGGCGTGCGGAGCGGGATCGCGTCGGCCCAGGCGCAGCTGCGACGCCGGCGCGCGGACGCCCAGGCTGCGCGGGCGCTCGCGGCCGAGGGCGGGACGCCGGACCAGCCCGCTGCCGCCGCCGCCGAGGAGCCCTGGACCCGGCGGGTCGCCGCGTGGACGCAGGCCTTCGCCGACGGGCTGGAGCTGCCACGGCGCAGTGCCCGCCTCGGCGCGCAGGTCCGCGCACACCTCGGCCCGGCCCGGTGGACCGGGATCGTGATCGGCGCGGTCGTGCTGCTCTTCTGGCCCGAGCCGACGCTGTCGGTGCTGATCTGGATCGCCGCGCTGGTCGCCCTCTACCTCGGCGCGCTGGAGTGGCTGCAGAACCGGGCCCCCGAGCCGGTCACCGGCGAGCCGGAGCCCACGTCCGCAGCCGCACCCGGCACCCCCTCTGCCGTGCCGTCGGCGGTGGTCGCGTCCCCGGTCCCGTCCCCGCGCGCCGTCGCGGCACCGTCCTCGGACGGCAGCCCGAGGGACGGGTCGGTCCTCACCATGGTCGACACGGTGGCGCCCCCGGCGCCCGCTCCGGAGCCGCCGGTGCGGACCGCGTTGACGCCGGAGGCGGTCTCGGCCCTCAACGACCGGCTCAACCTGCTCGTGCGGCTGGGTGAGGCACGCGACGCCGGCGTCCTGACCGACGAGGAGTTCAGTCGAGAGAAGGGCCAGCTCCTCGGCTCGTGACCCGTCGGGTCAGCGGAGGCCGTCGGAGTCCGCCTCCGGGCGCTGGCGGCGTCGGTCGACCGCGGCGAGGAAGACCCGGAGCACCAGTCCGATGAGCACCAGGTCACCCACCATCTGGACCGACGTGAGGACCCGTGCGACATCGCTGACCGGCGAGATGTCCCCGAAGCCGACCGTGGCGAAGACCGTGACCACGAAGTACACGCTGTCGATCCGGCTCAGCGGCTCGGTGAACGCGTCCGGGTCGGTGCCCGCGAGGACGACGTACGCCGCGGCGAAGAGCACCAGGAACAGCGGGAGGGACAGCGCGATCGCCTCCACCGCCCGGATGGCGGGGTGGCGGGAACGCAGGATCGCGCGCACCTGCCACCCGACGAGGAGACCGACGATCAGCAGGCCGGCGACGAGTGCGAGCAGGGTCCGCGCGCCGAACCGGCCGTCGAGCGGCAGGGTGCCGTAGAGGACGAGGAGGCCGACGACGGTCAGCAACGTCCGGCCGAGGCCCAGGAGCAGGGCCCGCCGGTCGGGGACGGGGGCGCCCTGCTCCGGCTCCAGGCGGTCTCGGGCGGCAGCGTCCATGCCCGGATGCTCGCCCTGCGGGACCGGACCGGCGTCACCCGCGCCGGGTGAGCCGCTCAGAGGTCGGAGTGCGCCTGCACCCGACCGGCGGCGACGGCCTCGGCCAGGAGGCGGTGGTCGCCGTCGTTGGCGTCGGCGTACGTCTCCCCGAAGTCGGCCAGTGCCTCCTCGAACCCCGCGGAGGAGCCGAGGTACCCGGAGATCGCGATGCGGTCCCCGGAACGCGCGTGCGCTCGGGCGAGGCACCAGGCGCACAGCTCGCCGTAGCTCTGCAGGCCCTCCGGACGCAGCTCCTCGATCTCGATCGCGCCCTTCCAGTCCCGCAGCTGCCGGACGTAGAAGTCGCGCTGGATCCCGTCGATGCCGGTGGTCCGCTGCCAGCCGAGGAAGATGTCGGTGGCTTGCTGCATCAGCCGCTGGCCGGCGACGACCCGCTGACCCTGGTTGGTGTACCGGCTCCTGCCGACGAACTCCGCGTGCACCGAGGACGAGGCCTCCTTGACCTGCAGCAGCAACGGGTCGTCCTCGTCGCGGCCGACCAGCAGGACGACCCAGCAGCGGGTGCCGACGCTGCCCACGCCGACGACCTTGCGGGCCATGTCGACGAACGAGTAGCGCTCGAGCAGCGTGCGGCGGTCGGACTGCAGGGACCCCCGGTACTGCCGGATCAGTCCGCGGAACGCCGAGGCGAGGTCCTGCTCCTCGGCCTGGGGGAGGACGTCCCGCAGCGGCACGATCAGCGGCGGTTCGGCGCGGATCCGCAGCCGGCCGTCGACCACCTCGGTGAGCTTGCCGAAGGCCTGGAGGGTGTCGCGGGAGCGCGCCTTCTCCAGCGCCCGCGCCAGCCGGCGGCGCGGTTTGCCGTCGAGCTGCGGGGCCAGCTTCAGCTGGAGCTCGTCGGCGTCGATGTGCGAGTACCACACGTCGATGTCGCGGAGCCCGGCGAACTGGGCCATCGCCTCCCGATAGCGGGCGCCGGCGGCCACGGCGAGCACGCGTCGCTGCCTGCGGCCGAGACCCTGGGCGCGCGCGGCGATCACCAGGCTGGCGACCAGCCGCTTGACGTCGTGCTCGAACGGTCCCGGGAGGGTCTCGTCGAAGTCGTTGGCGTCGAACACCAGCCGTCGTTCCGGTGACCCGTAGAGGCCGAAGTTGGACACGTGCGCGTCCCCGCACATCTGCACGGTCAGGCCGGACCGCGGTGCGCCGGCGAGATCGGCAGCCATGACCCGGGCGGCCCCGCGGTAGAAGGCGAACGGGGACTGCAGCATGCGCCCGTACCGGATCGGCCCGAGCTCGGGGAGCCGGTCGGCGGCCTGCTCCTCGAGCAGCGTCAGCGGGTCCGGCGAGGACTGGGTCCGGGAGAACTCGGCGTGCGCGGCGAGCGGCACGCTCGCCCGGATGGCCTTGCCCGCGGCTCGCCGCTCCTTCGGGGTCGGTCGCCGCGCGTGCGTGGTGGCGGCCTCGGGGGCAGGTCCCGGGCGTTCGACGGTCAGCACGTCGCCTCCGTCTCGTCCACGAGGGCATCGGCATCCTGGAGGAACAGCCCGGTGGCGGTGGCCGCCGTGCTCAGCGTGGCGGCGGACGGGGTGTCCTGCGCCTCGTCGAGCGCGTCCTGGACGCCGTCGGCCGAGGCCTGCACGCGGTCGACGTCGTCGCTGTACTCGGTGCGGGCGGCGTCCGCGAACTGGTCCCAGGCGTCCTGGACGGTCGCCCAGGCCTCTTCCAGTGCGCCGGTGCCCTCCTGGACCACCTGGACGTCGCGCAGCTGGGCCAGCGACGTCCGCAGGTCGTCGGCGGAGTCGCACACGCTGGGGGTCGTGGCGGTCGCCGCGGAGGTCCCCGATTCCGAGTCCGACGAGCACGCGGTGAGCCCCACCCCGACGACCACGGTCGCTACCGCGGCCACACGCATCGACATGACGTGACCGTGCCGGTCAGGGGCGTGCGGCCGCGTCATCCGCGGGGGATGAGGTCGACCGGGGCCGAGGGCGGCAGGGTCGGCGTCGATGGATCCGCCCGGGGAGGAGCCGGCATGACCGCGAACGTCTCCAGCCACTACGCCGGTTCGACCCCGAGCAGGCACACCGGCGTGCGCGTCCTGGTGGGCGTGCTGGGCCTTGCCGCCGTCGTCCTGGGCATCGTGCTGCTGTTCCAGCCGGTCGCCGCCGCGCGCACCCTGGCGCTGCTGGTCGGTCTCTCCTTCGTCGTCGGAGGGCTGCTCGAGATCGCCGTCGGCTGGGCCGGCGCGGAGCAGCGCCGGTGGAGCTCGCTCGTCCTGGGTGCGGTCCTGGTGCTCGGCGGCGTCCTCGCGATCGTGTGGCCCGGCATCACCCTCTTCTCGCTGGCGCTCATCACGGGCCTGTCGCTCATCGTCCACGGTGCGACGCGGGTCGGCATCGCCGTGGTCGGTCGCGCCGAGATCCCCGGCTGGGGGTGGCTCGCCCTCGCCGGCGCGGTGAACGTGTTCGTCGGCCTGCTCGCGATCCTCTGGCCCGAGGCGACCGTGCTCGTCCTCTCCCTCGTCCTCGGTGCGCAGATCGCCGTCTTCGGCGTGCTGTTGCTCGTCGCCGCCTTCTGGCACCCCGGCGCACGCGAGGCCACTCCGACCGGAAGCTGACCCGTCCCCGCAGTGCCGGCCCGCGGACCGGCGCTGCCCCGACCACACAGGAGTCGACATGCCAGGACTGCTCCGCGGGGTGGCCCGCACCGCCGTTGTCGCCGGAACGGCCACCGCCGTGTCCAACCGCGTCTCGCGTCGCCAGGGCAACCGCTGGGCGAGCCAGCAGGCCGCCGCCGCGCCCGAGCCGCAGTACGCCCAGCCGGCTCCGCAACGCACCGACACCAACACCAAGCTGGCCCAGCTGCGCGAGCTCGCCCAGCTGCGGGACTCCGGCGTCCTCGACGAGGCCGAGTTCGAGCTCCAGAAGAGTCAGATCCTCAACTCCTGACCCCGGACCCGATGACCCCGGACCGAACGGTTCCGGCCGCGCAACCCAAGGAGAGATCGATGGCCACCATGACCGTCTGGAAGTTCCCGACCGCGAACGGCGCAGCGATAGCGGAGGAGACGCTGAAGACCCTTCAGCGGAAGGAGCTCATCCGGATCCACGACGCCGCCATCGTCACCTACCCGGAAGGGGCGAAGAAGCCCAAGACGCGCCAGCTCACCAGCATGACCGGTGCCGGGGCCCTGGGGGGCGCGTTCTGGGGGATGCTGTTCGGTCTGATCTTCTTCGTGCCGTTGCTGGGCATGGCGATCGGCGCCGGGATGGGGGCGCTGACCGGCAGCATGACCGACGTCGGCATCGACGACGCCTTCATCCGCCGGATGCGGGACGAGATCCAGCCGGGGACCTCGGCGCTGTTCGTCCTCTCCTCCGGCGCGGTCACCGACAAGGTGAGGGAGGCCTTCGAGGGCCAGCAGATGATCCTCGTCGAGACGAACCTCAGCCACGAGCAGGAGGACAAGCTGCGCGAGGTGTTCTCCGAAGAGGAGAAGTCGCACGCGACCGCGAACTGAGCACCACCAGCGACTCAGGGCCCGACTGCGACGGCAGCCGGGCCCTGAGTCGTGTCGGCCCCTGAGTCGTCTCGGCCGGTCCGTCCGCCCGGGTGGGCGGTCAGTCCGCCTCGGGAGGGCGGATCTGCAGGACCGCCGCCGAGTGCGGGGGCAGGTCGACGACGCCCGTTCCCCGCTGGCTCCCCGTGTCGGTGCCGGCGGTGTGCAGCACCACGTCGATGCCGAGGGCCGTGAGCTCGGCCGGCAGCACGAAGTCGACCCGCTCGTCCGCGGCGTTGAGGAGTTCCAGGTAGCTGTTCCCGATGACGGGACGGCCCCGCTCGTCCCGCTCGCCGACCTCCTGGCCGACCAGGAGGACGCCCAGGCTCTGCACCGGCGTGGTCCAGTCCTCCTGCCGCATCTCCCGGCCCGCCGGGTGCAGCCAGGAGACGCCCGTGACGTCCCCGCCGGGGAGCGGCCGGCCCGGGGAGAGGTGGCGGCGACGGCGGAACACCGGCTCGTCCGCGCGCAGCCGCAGCAGTCGCCGCGTGAAGTCGAACAGCGACCGGCGTTCGTCGTCCGCCGTCCAGTCCAGCCACGTCAGCTCGTTGTCCTGGCAGTAGGCGTGGTTGTTGCCCAGCTGCGTGTGCTCCAGCTCGTCACCTGCCTGCAACAGCGGCACGCCCGGGCTGAGGATGAGCGTGAGCAGCATGTTGCGCACCTGCCGTCGCCGCAGGGCGGTGACCGCAGGATCGGTGGTCGGCCCTTCCACGCCGCAGTTCCAGCTGTCGTCGGCGTCGGTGCCGTCGGCGTTGTCCCGCATGTTGGCCTCGTTGCGCTTGCGCTCGTAGCTGACGAGGTCGGCGAGGGTGAACCCGTCGTGGGCGGTGACGACGTTGATGCTCGTCGAGGGGCGCCGGTCGTCGTCTCCGTACAGGTCGGGCGACCCCGACAGCCGGCCGGCGAGGTCGCCGCTCTGCTGCGGCGCGCCGGCCCAGAACCGGCGCACGGTGTCGCGGAAGCGGCCGTTCCACTCCCACCACTTCCCAGGGACGGAGCCGGCGGCAGGCCCGGCCTCGCCGTCCTCCCACGGTCCGGCGACGAGGTGGACCCCGGCCAGCACCGGGTCCTGCTGCAGCAGCTCGAACGCGGCCGGCAGCTGGTCGTACTTGGCGAAGGCACGGGCCCGCGCCGGCGCCAGGTCGAAGCGGAACCCGTCGACGTGCATCTCCGACACCCAGTAGCGCAGGCTGTCGGTGATGAGCTGGAGGGTGCGCGGGTGGCCCACGTCCAGCGCGTTGCCGATGCCCTGGTCGTCGTGCGTGTACCGGTGCTCGTCGGCGAGGTGGTAGTAGGCCGCGTTGTCCAGCCCGCGGAACGCCAGGGTCGGGCCGAGCTCGCTGCCCTCTGCCGTGTGGTCGTACGCGACGTCGAGCAGCACGGCGATCCCCGCCTCGTGCAGCGTCGCGACCATCGTCTTGAACTCCCGCACCACGCCCTGCGGATCGGTGGCCGCGGCCAGCCGCGGGTCCGGGGCGAAGAAGCCCAGGGTGTTGTACCCCCAGTAGTTGGTCAGTCCCTGTTCGACCAGGAAGCGTTCACTGACCCGGTACTGGACGGGCAGCAGCTCCACGGCCGTGATGCCGAGATCGAGCAGGTGCTCGACGGCGGCGGGGGAGGCCAGCCCGGCGTACGTCCCGCGCAGCGGCGCGGGGACGCCGGGGTGGCGCTTGGTGAAGCCCTTGACGTGCAGCTCGTAGATCACGGTGTCCGCCGGTGCCCGGCGGGGCGGGACGTCGTTGCCCCAGCTGAACGCGGTGTCGACGACCGCGGCGAGGGGCGCACTGCCGGCGCTGTCCGCCAGGTTCATCGTGAGGTCCTCGTCGGCCGAGCCGAGGCCGTAGCCGAACAGGCTGTCGTCGTGGCGCACGTCGCGGCCGACCGCCTTGGCGTAGGGATCGAACAGCAGCTTGTGCGGGTTGCACCGCGGACCCTCGGCGGGGCGGTAGGGCCCGGCCGCGCGCAGGCCGTAGAGCTGGCCAGGGCGGAGGTCCGGGAAGTACCCGTGCCAGACGCCGCCGGTCGACGAGGCCAGGGCGATCCGCTCGGTCTCCGTGGTGTCGCCCGGGGACTCGAACAGGCACAGCTCCACCCGTTCGGCCACTCCGGAGAAGACGGCGACGTTGACGCCGCGGCCGTCCCAGGTCGCGCCGAGCGGATGGGGGGATCCCGGCTGCACGCGCATCGGAATCGACCTCCTCTGAGCGGTCGGCCGCCCTGACCCCGGCCGCGTCCGCCGCCGGCCAGGGCCAGCCTCGTGCCGCCGGAGCGTCGATCGCCTCCCCCCGCACGCATGAGCCGGCGGACGTCCCTGCGACCCATCCCCCTCGGATGAGGTCGCCGGCGGAGCGCGAGCGGATCGTGAGGACACTCGGTTGCCGTGCAGGACCAGGGGTGAGAGTCATGACCGCGTCGGAGTCGACACCCGGGGGGCGTGTGCCCGCCCGGTACCTGCGTCACCCGGCCGAAGTGCCCTTCTACATCTTCATGGTCGTCCTCAACGTCGTGATCATCGTCGTGATCGTCCGGTTCGCGATGGTGTTGCCCTTCCTGCCGGAGCGGTTGCAGGGCAGCGGCTGGGCGATCGCGATCCGGAGCGCCCTCATCGGGCTGCTGCTGTTCGTGCCGGGTGTGGTCGTCGTCCGCGAGGTGCAGCGCGCGACCACGCGGGGGACCGCGGTCCAGCTGTCGCCCAGCCAGTTCGGCGACCTCCACGCGACCGTGGCGGAGTTCGCCGCCGCATTGCGGATGAAGCGGCTGCCGGACATCTACCTGGCGAACGGCAACGGCGCGCTCAACGCCTTCGCCGCCCAGGCCACCGGTCACGACTACGTCGTGCTGTCCAACGAGCTCTTCGCCCACCTCCAGGACCGGAACCGGGACGGGTTGCGGTTCATCCTCGGTCACGAGCTCGGGCACATCCGGCTGAACCACGTGGCGCTGTGGTACCAGCTGTCCGTCGCCTACTCCCAGGTGATCCCCGTGCTGGGCCCGACGCTGTCGCGGCTGCGGGAGTACTCGTGCGACCGGCACGGGGCGTTCCTGTCGCCGTCCGGCGCCAGGGGCCTGGTGCTCCTCGCCTCCGGCCGGCACACGGAGACCGACGTCGACATCGACGAGCTGGCCCGGCAGGGGGCGGCGTTGCGCGGGTTCTGGCCCTGGCTGGCCCAGCTCCCGAGGTCGCACCCCTTCACGGTCCGGCGACTCGAGCAGCTCTTCCGCCTCGGCCTCTTCCGGGACCAGGCCGAGCGGGCGGGCAGTCGCGTCTGACCTCCCGCGGGGCGTCCCGGGTGCGCGCGGGTCCGGCGCCGCCCCGGAGCGTCCCCGGCGGCGCAGCCGACCCGGCCGGATCGGCCGTCCCGATCCGTCCGCCCGCGGTGGGAATGCGGAGATCACTCATCCCCGGCGGAGGAGGCCCCTGGCCGACGTCTCCGCTGGAATGACCGGCAGCCGACCCCCCCGTACGAGGAGCCGTCATGAGCACCGCGTCAGCCCCACCCGCCGGCCCCGCCCCGGTCGAGGAGGAGCCCCGCGGCAGCTTGGGACTGGGTCCCGCTACCGCGCTGATCGTCGGCAGCATCATCGGTGTCGGGATCTTCAACCTGCCGGCGTCGCTGGCCGGCTACGGGCCGATCAGCCTGGTCGCGATGGCGCTGACCACCATCGGCGCCCTGGCCCTCGCCGTCATGTTCGCCTCGCTGAGCCGCCGGCTGCCCGCGGACGGCGGGCCCTACGCCTACGCGCGCGCCGCCTTCGGCAACCTGGCCGGCTTCTCCAACGCGTGGTTGTACTGGATCACCGCGTGGTCGGGGAACGCGGCGATCGTCGTGGGCTGGGTGCTCTACGTCGAGGAGTTCGTCAACACCGACCAGAACAAGCTCTTCTCGATCGTCCTCGCGCTGATCGGGCTGTGGCTGCCCGCGGCCATCAACATGGTCGGCGTCTCGGCGATGGGGACCGTGCAGCTGTGGACGTCGATCCTGAAGTTCATCCCGCTGGTCTTCATGTCCACCGTCGGACTGTTCTACATCCAGAGCGCGAACTTCGAGGTCTGGAACACCAGCGGTGACAGCACCATGGGCGCGATCGGCGGGGCCATGGCCCTGTGTCTGTTCAGCTACCTCGGGGTCGAGTGCGCCGCGGTCGCGGCGGCCAAGGTGCGCGATCCCGACAAGAACGTCCCCCGGGCCACGATCTACGGCACGCTCGGCACCGCCGTCGTCTACCTGCTGTCGCTGACCGCTGTCTTCGGCATCGTCTCCGCGGCGGCGCTGTCGGAGTCGACGGCGCCCTTCGCCACCGCGGTCAACGAGATGGTCGGCGGCACCTGGGCGGGCTACGTGATGTCGGCGCTGGTGGTCGTCTCCGGCTTCGGCGCGCTGAACGGCTGGACGATGATCTGCGCCGAGATGCCGCTGGCCGCGGCCAAGGACGGGCTGTTCCCGAAGGCCTTCGGCCGGCTGAGCCGGCGCGGCGTGCCCGCCTTCGGCATCGTCGCCTCGACGGCCCTGGCATCGCTGTTCATGATCATGTCCTACGCCGGATCCGTCGGGATCACGGTCTTCAACACCCTGGTCTTCATGAGCGGCATCACCGCCGCCATCCCCTACGGGTTCTCCGCCCTGGCGCAGATCAAGTGGCGGCTGATGGACCACCGGGAGCTGCACACCCCGCGCTTCGTCCGTGACGTGGGCGTCGCCGTGGTCGGGCTCGCCTTCTCGGTGCTGTTCATCTGGTACTCGCGCAACACCGGGGAGGAAGCCCTGTGGAAGGAGTACCTGCCCTTCATCTTCGCCGGCGGTGCGTTCGTCGCCGGCATCCCGATCTACCTCAAGCACCGGACGTCGATGTCCGAGCCTCCCGCCGTCCCCGCCTGGCACGCGTGAGCGTCCACCGAGAAGGAGTACCGCCATGTCGTTCCACGTCGACTCCGAGGTCGGACAGCTCCACCAGGTGATCCTGCACCGGCCGGGCCTCGAGCTGACCCGGCTGACGCCCCAGAACGTCGACGACCTGCTGTTCGACGACGTGATGTGGGCCCAGCGCGCCCGGGAGGAGCACGACGCCTTCGCCGAGAAGCTGCGGGCCAAGGGCGTCAAGGTCTACCTGTTCCACGACCTGCTGGCCCAGGCGATCGAGCAGCCGGGCGGGCGGGAGTTCCTCCAGGAGGAGTTGACCACCGCGACCCGGTTCGGCCCCGCGCTGGACGGGCCGCTCGACGAGCTGGTCGGCCAGGCCCCGGCCGACCGGCTGGCGGAGGCCCTCGTCGGCGGCGTGCTCAAGCACGAGCTGGACCTCCCCAAGACCTCCAGCCTGCTGCTGGAGTACCTGGACGACGACGACTTCCTGCTGCCCCCGCTGCCGAACCACCTGTTCCAGCGGGACAACTCCGCCTGGGTCTACGACGGCCTGTCGGTCAACCCGATGAGCAAGCCGGCCCGCAAGCGGGAGACGATCAACTCGCGCCTGGTCTGGAACTTCCACCCCATGTTCAGGGACGACCCCCCGCACTTCTACTACGGCAACGACCGCGAGAACCACGACCCCGCCAACTGCGAGGGCGGCGACATCCTCGTCATCGGCAATGGCGCCGTCATGGTGGGCATGGGTGAGCGGACCAGCCCCCAGGGCATCGAGTTCCTCGCGCGGCAGTACTTCCGGCACGGCGCGGTCACCAAGGTTATCGCCGTCGAGCTGCCGAAGACGCGGTCGTTCATGCACCTCGACACCGCGATGACGATGATCGACCGGGACGCGTTCAGCGTGTACCCGCACCTGCCGGAGACGCTCCGCTCGTTCACGCTCACCCCGGTCGGCACGGGCGGCGACTACCAGGTGACCGAGAACGCCGAGCTCTTCCCCGTCGTGGCGGACGCGATCGGGGTCGAGAAGGTGCGCGTGCTGCGGACGCCGATCGACCTGCTCGGCGCCCAGCGCGAGCAGTGGGACGACGGGAACAACTTCCTGGCCATCGCCCCCGGTGTGATCTTCGGCTACGAGCGCAACACGACGACGAACACGTTCCTCCGCAAGAACGGCATCGAGATCGTGACGATCGCCGGCGAGGAGCTGGGCCGCGGGCGCGGCGGCCCGCGCTGCATGTCCTGCCCCATCGAGCGCGACGCCGTCGCGTGACACAGCCCCCCACGGACGGAGTCTGAGATGGCACTGAACTTGCACGGCCGCGACTTCCTCAAGGAAGCGGACTTCACGACCGCCGAGTTGCAGTTCCTGCTGGACCTCTCGTACGACCTCAAGCGGGCGAAGGCGACGGGGACCGAACGGCAGCGGCTGCGCGGCCGGGACGTCGCGTTGATCTTCGAGAAGACGTCGACCCGTACGCGGTGCGCCTTCGAGGTGGCGGCCTACGACCAGGGCGGGCACGTCACCTACCTCGACCCGCAGTCCTCGCAGATCGGGCACAAGGAGTCCGCCGCCGACACCGCGCAGGTGCTGGCGCGGATGTTCGACGCCATCGAGTTCCGCGGGAAGGCGCAGGCCACGGTCGAGGAGCTGGCCGCCAACTCCGCCGTGCCGGTCTACAACGGGCTGACCGACGAGTGGCACCCCACCCAGATGCTCGCCGACTTCCTGACCATGACCGAGCACTCGGGCAAGCGCCCGCACGAGCTGACCTACTGCTTCATGGGCGACGGCCGGTTCAACATGGGCCGCTCGCTGCTCGTGACCGGGGCGATCATGGGCGCGGACGTCCGCATCTGCGCCCCGGAGGCGCTGTGGCCGGACAAGGACGTGCAGGACCTCGCCCGGGAGCGGGCCGAGGAGTCCGGAGCCCGCGTCACGCTCACCGCCGACCCCGCGGAGGCTCTCCCGAGCGCCGACTTCGTGCACACCGACGTCTGGGTGTCGATGGGGGAGCCGGACGACGTCTGGAAGACCCGCGTGGAGGAGCTCCTCCCGTACCAGGTGAACGCCGGCGCCCTGGAGCGCACGGGCAACCCGCGCGCCCGGTTCATGCACTGCCTGCCGGCGTTCCACGACACGAACACCGCGGTCGGCCGCAAGGTGGCCGACCTCACCGGCATCACCGGCGGCCTCGAGGTCACCGGCGAGGTCTTCCGGTCGCCGGCGAACATCGCCTTCGACCAGGCGGAGAACCGGCTGCACACGATCAAGGCGGTCATGGTCGCCACCATCGGCGACTGAGCCACCCTCGCCGGCGACAGGAGAGAGGCCATGAGGATCGTCGTCGCACTCGGCGGCAACGCACTGCAGCGCCGCGGCGAGCCCATGACCGTCGAGGGGCAGCGGCACAACGTCGCGGTGGCGTGCAAGTCGCTCGCCCCGGTGGCCGAGGAGCACGAGCTCGTCGTCTCCCACGGGAACGGGCCGCAGGTCGGGATGCTCGCGCTGCAGGCGGCCGCCTACGACGAGGTGTCGGCCTATCCCTTCGACGTCCTGGGAGCCCAGACGGAGGGGATGATCGGCTACCTCATCGAGCAGGAGCTGGGCAACCTGCTCCCGGCGGAGAAGCCGCTGGCGACGATCCTGACGATGACGCAGGTCGACCCGGCGGACCCGGCGTTCGCCTCCCCGACGAAGTTCGTCGGCCCGGTGTACCCGGCCGACGCCGCCGAGGAGCTCGCCGCGCGGCGGGGCTGGGTGTTCCGGCAGGACGGCGACAGGTGGCGGCGGGTCGTCCCCTCGCCGCTACCCCAGCGGATCGTCGAGATCCGGCCGGTCGAGTGGCTGCTGGCGCAGGGGTGCGTGGTCATCTGCGCGGGCGGTGGCGGGATCCCGACGATGTACCCGTCGGGCACCCGCACCCTCGTGGGAGTCGAGGCGGTCATCGACAAGGACCGCGCCTCCGCCGTCCTCGCGCGGGACCTGTCCGCCGACCTCCTGGTGATCGCCACCGACGTGGACGCGGTCTACCTCGACTGGGGCACCGACCGGCAGCGCGCGGTCGTCACCGCACACCCCGACGCCCTCGACCCGGGCCTGTTCCCGGCGGGCTCGATGGGGCCGAAGGTGGAGGCCGCCGCCCAGTTCGCCCGCGTCTCGGGCCGGTCCGCGGTGATCGGCTCCCTCGATCAGCTGTCCAGCATCCTCGCCGGAATCGGCGGGACCCGGATCTCGGTGCAGGCCGAGGGGATGGAGACCCGATGAGCGCCTCGACCGATCCGCGGAGCGCCACGTCTGGAGCACACGTCACCGAGCAGCCGTCTGTCCCCGTGCCGCGCACGGAGGCCGACGGGGGCTCGGCGCCGTACCTCAGCAGCGTCGAACGGGTGGTGGTCGACTTCGGCGCCGACGTCGCACGCGGGTTGACCCACCGGGAGGCGGCGCGCCGCCTGCAGGAGACCGGGCCGAACAAGCTCACCAGCGAGAAGCCGCCGTCGACCTGGGCGGTGGCGCTGGCCCAGCTGCGCGACCCCATGAACCTCATGCTCATCGCGGTGGCGGTCGCGAGCCTGCTGATCGCCCAGGTGTCGACGGCCGTGCTCGTCGCGGCGCTGGTCCTGCTCAACGTGCTGCTGGGCGCCCGGCAGGAGCTGAAGGCCCGGGCGAGCGTCGACGCACTGTCCAAGCTCCAGGTGCCGCAGACCCGCGTGCTGCGGGAGGGGCAGCTGGAGATGATCCCGGCGGAGGAGGTCGTCCCGGGCGACGTCGTCCGGCTGGAGGCCGGCGACATCGTGCCCGCCGACGGCCGCATCGTCGCGTCGGCCACCCTGGAGACGCAGGAGGCGGCGCTGACCGGGGAGAGCGCCCCGATCAGCAAGGGCGCCGAGGTGCTCCCCGGTCCGGACGTGGCCCTCGGCGACCGTGTGAACATGCTGTTCCAGAACACGTCGGTCACCCGCGGAACGGCGGCCATGGTCGTCACCGCCACCGGCATGCAGACCGAGATGGGCCGGATCGCGACGATGCTGACCGCGGTCGACCGGACCCGGTCGCCGCTGCAGAAGGAGCTCGACGGGCTCACCCGCGTGCTGGGCGTCGTGGCCTGGTCGGCGGTCGCGCTGATCGTGATCGTCGGACTCGCCCGCGACCTGCCCATCGAGGACGTGCTGCTGCTCGGCACGGCCATGGCGGTCTCGGCCATCCCGACCGGGCTGCCGACGTTCGTGCAGGGGATGCTCTCCTTCGGCGCGCGCCAACTGGCCGACGCGAAGGCCGTGGTGAAGAACCTGACCGACGTCGAGACCCTCGGCGCGACCAGCGCGATCAACACCGACAAGACCGGCACGCTGACCCTGAACCAGATGATGGTGTCGACGCTCTACACGGACGGCGCCTGGTTCACCGTCGACGGCGAGGGCTACCGGAAGACCGGCTCGATCCGGTCCGTGGCCGGAGCCCGGGTGCCCGACTTCACCCGGCTGGCCTATGCCCTCGTGCTCGACAGCGACGCCACCGTCGGCGACGACGGCAGCGTCATCGGTGACCCGACGGAGGCCGCCCTCGTGGTGCTGGCCGCGAAGCTCGGGGTCGACGCCGACGAGACGCGGCACGCCTACCCGCGGTTGGCCGAGGTCCCGTTCGACTCCGAGTACAAGTTCATGGCGACCTTCCACAAGGTCGAGATCGACGGCGCCTACTACGTGGTGGAGCTGGTCAAGGGCGCACCCGACGTGGTGCTCGGCCGGTGCAGCGCGGCCGGCGGACCGTTCCGCTCCCCGCAGGTGCCGATCGAGCAGGAGCGCGACCGGATCGAGGCGGCCAACCGGCACATGGGCGAGAAGGGCCTGCGGGTCCTGGCATTCGCCGCGCGGCTGGTCCCCGACGAGGAGCTGCCGCTCATGCACGCCGACCCGATGGCCCTCACCACCGACCTCGGCTTCGTCGGGATGGTCGGCATCATCGACCCGCTGCGGCCGTCGGCGAAGGCCGCGGTCGAGACGGCGCTGCGGGCCGGCATCGACGTCCGGATGATCACCGGCGACCACGCCGTCACGGCGCACGCCATCGGCGAGTCCCTGGGGCTCGGCGCCGGTGCCGTGAGCGGCGCGGAGCTGCAGGCGCTCTCCGACGAGGAGCTGCGCCGCCGGCTGCCGTCGATCCACGTCTTCGGCCGGGTGACGCCGGAGGACAAGCTCCGGCTGGCCCGCACGATGCAGGACCAGGGCCTGATCGTCGCGATGACCGGGGACGCGGTCAACGATGCCGCCGCCCTCAAGCAGGCCGACATCGGCGTCGCGATGGGGAGCGGCAGCGAGGTGTCCAAGCAGGCCGCCCGCATGATCCTCACCGACGACAACTTCGGCACCCTGGTGCACGCCGTCGAGCTCGGCCGGAGCATCTACGGCAAGGTCGTCTCCTACATCCGGTACCAGATGAGTCAGCTGCTCTCGCTGGTCCTCCTCTTCGTCACCGCCACGGTGTTCAACATCAACAGCGGGGTGGCCATGACCCCGCTGATGGTGCTGTTCCTCAACTTCTTCGTGGCGATCTTCCCGGTGGTCGTGATCATGCTCGACCCGGCCGACCCGGAGATCATGAACCGGCCGCCGCGCGACCCCAAGGTGGCGATCACGAACGGGCCTGCGGTTGTCCGCTGGATCGCGTACGGCACGGTGCTGTTCCTGTCGGCGCTGATCCCGCTGGTCCTCGGACCGGACGAGCCGGCCACCACCACGGCGAGCGCGTCGATGACCATGTGCTACGTCGTCATCGGCCTCGGCACGATCTTCAGCGGCGTGGTCATGCGGCGCGACCCGACGTCCGGGCTGACCCCGCCGATCCTCACCGCGGTCAAGTGGTCGGCGATCCCCGCCGTGCTGCTGGTGCTCTCCACCGAGCTCGACTTCCTGCAGAACGGGCTGCTCACGCAGTCGCTGTCCGGGTTGCAGTGGCTGGCGTGCATCGGCCTGGGCCTGGTCATGCCGCTGGTCGTGGAGATCGACAAGTGGTTCCGCCGCCGGCGGCAGCACCCGCCGGCCCCGGTCGCGGTCGAGGTCGCGGTGGCCCCCGCCCGTGCAGTCGCCACCGCGTAGCGGCCGGCCGTGTGGCGTCGGGTGGTCGCCGCGTCTCCCTCGGGCCCGGGGCAACGGTGGTGCCGGCCTCGACGCCTGAGGTCGGTGGTCACGTCCCCCTGGCCCGGTGGGAGGAGTCGCGCCACTCCGTGGGGCTGACCCCGAACCGCTGGCGGAACCACCGCGAGAAGGCACTGGGCGCGGTGAACCCGAGCAGCTGCGACACGTCGGTCTGGGTGTAGCGGTCGGTGGCGAGGTAGCGCTCGGCCAGTGCCTCCCGGGTGCCGTGGACGATCGAGGAGAACGACCGGCCCTCCGCGGCCAGCCGGCGGTGCAGCGTCCGTTGCGTCACTCCGAGACTGCGGGCCACCTGCTGCGTGGAGCAGCGGCCGAGCGGCAGCAGCATCTCGACCAGCTGGGTCACCTGCCCGGTCGTCGTGGCGGCCGGGGGAGCGCCGAGCGCCCGGAGGAGCTGCTTGGTGTAGGGGCGCAGCAGCGGGTCGGACGACGCGTTGGGGGCGTCGAGCTCCGCGGCGTAGAAGACCAGCCCGGTGAACTCGTGTCCGAACTGCAGCCGGGGGCCGAAGGCCGCCTGATGGGCGGCCACCGATGCCGGTGCCCGGTGGCTGAAGCACAGCGAGAGCGGCTCCCACTGCCGGCCGAGCAGCTCGCGGACGATGCCGAGCAGCGCCGCGGTGGCCAGCTCCAGCGCCTGCCGGGTGGGTGCCGGTTCACCGAACTCGAACCACAGCCGCATGGTGGCCAGGTCGCCGGCCTCGTCCATCCGGAGCCGCAGCGCCTCGTTGTAGCTGTGCTCGTACCGGCAGAGCAGCTCCAGGGCACTGCGCAGGTCCGGCTCCTGGCGCAGCACCACGCTCAGCGGACCGAGCGTCGACAGCCGGCGCAGCCCCGCCAGCCGGAGGCCGAAGTCCTCGAGCCCGGACTCGGTGGCCGAACGGTCCAGCAGCCGGGCGACCGACGCCGCGGGAACCCACTTGTCCGGCACCGCGAGATCGGCCACGGTCAGCCCCTCGTGCGCCAGCAGCCGCGCCGGGTCGAGGCCGGAGGCGCGGGCCATCCCGACGTAGCCGTCGAGCGTCGCGCAGCGCACGCCTGGCCGCACGGCACCTCCTCACCGGGTGTCCGAAAGTGCTCAGGGAAGCGTCCGGATCGGTACAGCCCTCGGTCGTGGCCGCTGCCAGAGTAGAAGCCGTCAGAGACAGGCGGAAACCCTCCTGACGAGCCCGGCGGAGAGCCCCTCCCGCCACCTCCCGTTCCCCCTGCCACGCGTCGTCCGACGCGTGCGTCCCGACGTACCCGAGAAGGAGAGCCATCCATGGCGAAGGGCATTCGCTTCCACGAGACCGGCGGACCGGAGGTGCTCCGCTGGGAGTCCCTCCCGGTCGGCGAGCCGGGCCCCGGCGAGGTGCGGGTCCGCCACGTCGCCGTCGGCCTCAACTTCGCCGACACCTACTTCCGCACCGGGCTCTACCCCGCGCCCCTGCCCGCCGGGATGGGCGTGGAGGCGGCCGGCGTGGTCGAGGCCGTCGGGCCCGGGGTGACCGGGTTCGCGGAGGGGGACCGGGTCACCTACACCGGCAGCCCGCTGGGCGCGTACAGCACCGAGCGCGTCATGGACGTCGCGCCGCTGATCACGCTGCCCGACGCGATCCCGTTCGAGACCGCCGCCGCGATGACGATGCGCGGCCTCACCTGCGCCTACCTCCTCCGCCGGATCGCCGCCCTGGACCCCGGCGCCACCGTCCTGCTGCACGCGGCGGCCGGTGGCGTCGGCCTCATCTTCAGCCAGTGGGCCCGCCTGCTCGGCCTCACCGTCATCGGCACCGTGTCCACCGACGAGAAGGCCGAGATCGCCCGGGCGCACGGCTGCGCGCACACGATCGTCTACCGCCGGGAGGACGTCGCCGCGCGGGTCCGGGAGATCACCGACGGGGCCGGCGTCCCGGTGGTCTTCGACAGCGTCGGGGCGACGACGTTCGCCTCGTCGCTGGACTCGCTGAGCCGGCGCGGGCTGCTGGTCTGCTTCGGCACGGCGTCCGGGCCGATCCCGCCGATCGACGCCATGCAGCTCGCGGTCAAGGGCTCGCTGTTCGTCACCCGGCCGGCGCTCGCCGACTACATCGCCGACCCGGCCGAGCGGGCCGCGCTCGCCGGGGAGCTGTTCGACCACGTCGGCTCCGGCCGGATCGCC
Source organism: Geodermatophilus sp. CPCC 205506 (assembly GCF_051383635.1). NCBI lineage: Bacteria > Bacillati > Actinomycetota > Actinomycetes > Geodermatophilales > Geodermatophilaceae > Geodermatophilus > Geodermatophilus sp. CPCC 205506. Next base: position 67,575 of record NZ_JALPKP010000033.1, read on the forward strand.
GTCGAGATCAACCAGCGCTACGCGCTCGAGGACGCCGTCACGGCCCACCGCGACCTCGAGTCCGGCCGCAGCGTCGGCTCCTCCGTCTTCTGCCTGGAGGCCGCGGGTGCCTGAGCTCGCGCCGCCGTCCCACCCCCTCACCGAACAGGAGAACACCATGTCCATCGCCCTTCCCGACGCTGGCGTCCGGCTCGACGTCCCGTCCTTCAGGGTCGGCCCGCGCTCCATCGAGGTCGTCCCCCTCACCGCCACCATCGGTGCCGAGCTGCGCAACATCGACCTGGCCGAGGCGGCGCGGGACGCCGAGGTCTTCGCCGAGCTGCGGGACCTGCTGCTGCAGTACAAGGTCCTCTTCTTCCGCGACCAGGACATCAGCCGCGCGGAGCACGTCGCCCTGGCCGAGCGGTTCGGTCCGCTGGAGGACCACCCGGTCGCCGGCAGCGACCCCGACCACCCGGGGCTGGTGCGGATCTACAAGGACCTGGACAGCCCGCCCGAGCACTACGAGAACGCCTTCCACTGCGACGCCACGTGGCGCACGGTGCCGCCCCTCGGTTCGGTGCTCCGCTGCGTCGAGGGTCCCCCGGTGGGCGGCGACACGATCTGGGTCAACATGGCCGAGGCCTACCGCCGGCTCCCCGCCCGCGTGAAGGAGCAGATCGCCGGCTTGCGCGCGCGGCACAGCATCGAGGCCAGCTTCGGCGCGGCGATGCCCGCCGAGAAGCGCCGGGAGCTGCACGCGCGGTTCCCCGACGCCGAGCACCCGGTCGTGCGCACGCACCCCGAGACGGGTGAGGAGTTCCTCTTCGTCAATGCGTTCACGACGCACTTCGTCAACTACCACACGCCGGAGAACGTGCGTTTCGGATTCGACTACTCGCCCGGTCAGAGCGAGCTGCTCAACTACCTGATCCGGCAGGCCGCCGTCCCGGAGTTCCAGGTCCGCTGGCGGTGGACGCCGAACAGCTTCGCCATCTGGGACAACCGCGTCACCCAGCACTACGCCGTCCAGGACTACTGGCCCGGCGTCCGGAAGATGGAGCGCGCCGGAATCGTCGGCGCCGACTACTGATCTCCCCCCGAAAACACACAAGGAGAATTGACATGCACTTCCTCGACGATTCCCTGTTCCCCGAGAACCAGGAGAAGCTGGTCA